>JARBUM010000065.1 GCA_029239675.1 Pelosinus sp.
GGCCGAAACGGTGCACATAAAATTGATTGCTCCGAGTCATGGTGTGATTTGGCGTTCACACATTGAAGACATCCTAAAGAAATATGAACAATGGGGCAGCGGATATCATGATGATACCGTAGTCATCATATACGATACGATGTGGGGAGCTACAGAAGATATGGCTCGCCGTATCTTAGAGGGTGTTGCTGCATCAGGGGCGAAAGGAAAGCTGCACCGCTTAAAAACTTCAGCAATGAGTGATATTATTAATGATGTACTTGAAGCGGGAGGGGTCATTCTGGGGTCCTCTACTCAACACAATACGGTGCTGGCGACTATGGGCGGGTTCTTAACCTATATAGAGGGACTAAAACCTGTGAATAAAATAGGTGCTGCTTTTAGCGCACATGGCTGGGCAGGAGGAGCACTAAAGGCGATGGAAGAGTCCTTAAAACGCGCGGGTATAGCTGTTGAAAATCCGGGATTAGCAGTAAAATGGCTGGCGAGCAAAGAAGAGCAGGATGCATGCTTTCAATTTGGATTGGAATTTGCAAAGAAAATACAGGCAAATAAGAAATAAGAATCACTATTCTAGAGTAAAAAGAGGGCGAGATATCGCTCTCTTTTTTTACACGGGTGGCATAGATCAGTCTTTTTTAGCGCAATACTATAAAGAAGAAAGAATAGGCATGATTTACTTCAGTTGTAGGGCGCATGATTATTATTTAAAAAAAACTATAAATTATAATTAAAAAATAGTTGCAAAAAGTCAAATAGTCAAATAGAATAGAGTAAAGGTCAAATATGATTGGAACAGGTAGGTGAGACTATGGGCAATCTAGCAGATGATATTGAAAAAATGATTCTACACAAATTAGCAAATGAATGTGAGGACATTATTGTATTAAAACGCAATGAGATGGCAGAAGAAATTGAGTGTGCCCCGTCTCAGATCAGTTATGTATTAAGCACGCGTTTTACCATGGAAAGAGGCTTTATTGTAGAGTCAAGACGTGGCTCTGGTGGATTTGTGCGTATTGAACGCATTCCTGTCCACACCTTAATTTATGAAGATGCAGCCAAGCAAATTGCCGAGGATACTATATTTTCTGAGGCTATAGATATTGTAAAGAGTCTTACAACGCAAGGAATGTTAACCGGGAGAGAGGCAGGTTTGATGTTGCATTTTTTTGACATCATTTATGAACGTATAGCTCCCCAGGAAAGATCAGCTATGTTACGCTCTTTGCTGTTAAAACTATCAGAGTTAACATAAGGAGGATTGCATGATGTTGTGTGATGATTGTAAGAAACGTACAGCTTGTATGCATATTACTAAAATAGTAAATAATCAAAAAACTGAAAAAAATCTTTGTGCAGAATGTGCAAAAGCTGCCGGTGAAATAAGTTTATCTTTCGATACGCAGTCTTATGTTCATGACTTTTTGAAAGGTATATTTAACCATGGACTCTTTGTTGATCCTCAGATGCTACGGGGCCAAGAAAGTTGTCAAGAGTGTGGCATGACTTATGAGGATTTTAACCGAAAGGGAAAGGTAGGCTGCGGTGCTTGTTATATGGTTTTTGGAGGTCAATTTGAGCCTTTATTAAAGCGTATTCACGGTGCTAGTAGTCATACGGGAAAAATACCGAAACGCAATGGTGGTACACTCAAAATTAGACAGCAAATTAAGAAGATACGTCAACAGCTAGAACAATATGTTTTAAATGAAGAATATGAAAAAGCCGTTTTATTACGGGATGAAATTAAAAATTTAGAAAAAGAAATTGGGTTAAGTAGCAAGGGGGAATAGCAAATGTCAATGGAAAATTTGCTTGATCAACCGTTTGTATATTGGATGAGTACTGGTGCACAAGATGGTGATATTGTACTTGCGAGTCGCATTCGATTGGCACGTAATCTGGAAGGAATACCCTTTCCACAGCGGGCCAATGGAGAACAACTGTTTGAAGTGGTATCTCAGCTTAATAAGTCCTTGTGTGATTTAAATACTAATAAAGAGTCTGAATATATGTTTATTGATTTAGAGAAGTTACCCTTGTTGGAAAGATTAGTATTGGTGGAAAAACATATTATTAGCCCAGATCATGCTCGCGAAGCAGGAAATCGGGCTATTATTGTAAAACAGGATACAACAGTGAGTATTATGGTCAATGAAGAGGATCATTTACGCATTCAATGCTTAATGCCTGGTCTGAATTTAATGAAAGCTTTTACCAGTGCTAACCAAGTGGATGATATTATTGAAGATAAACATACTCTTGCCTTTAATGAAGAATTAGGGTATTTGACTTCTTGCCCAACTAATTTAGGAACCGGTCTAAGGGCTTCTGTTATGGTGCATTTACCTGCGTTAGTACTTACTGGTCAGATTAATCGTATTGTAAATGCTGTAATTCAGCTAGGTCTAACTGTAAGAGGTCTATATGGTGAGGGGACAGAGGCGGTTGGCAATATTTTTCAAATATCCAATCAGTTAACCTTGGGTTTCACTGAGCAAGAGATTATTGATAATTTATACAGTGTAGTCAAGCAGGTAGTGGATCATGAGCGTACGGCGCGAGGTGGTTTATATGCTGATACGACCGATATGCTGGTTGATAGGGTATGGCGCGCTTATGGCACTTTAAAGTATGCTCGTAGTATTTCAGGTCAGGAGGCATTAGCTTTATTAAGTGATGTACGAATGGGCCATGAGCTAGGAATTATTGATGAAGTGTCAGAATGCAATTTTAATGAACTTATGGTAATTACAAGACCAAACTTCTTACAAAAAATGAGTGAACGCCCTGAACTAAGTGGAAATGAACGTAAGAAGTTAAGGGCACAGATTATTAGAGAAAAATTAACAAAATGACTGGGAGGGGAAATCAATGTTGGGACGTTTTACGGAAAGAGCACAAAAAGCACTACACTTTGCACATCAGGAGGCTGTAGGATTAGGACATGACTATATTGGTACAGAGCATTTATTATTGGGTTTATTACATGAAAGTGAAGGTATAGCAGCCAAGGGGTTGTTATCCGGAAATATTAGCATTGAAACAGTTCGAGGAGAGGTAGAGAAATTAGTTGGCCGGGGCGACGCTGCCAATTCACAAGTTTCTTATACTCCTCGGGCAAAAAGATGTATTGAACTGGCAATTAATGTTGCAGCTGACCTAGGACACAATTATGTAGGTACAGAGCACTTACTATTAGGTGTTCTTCAAGAAGGAGAAGGTGTAGCTGCACAGTTATTAGACGGACTGGACGTGGATGTAAATGTATTAAGTCAGAAGGTATCAGAACTGTTAAGTGGATTTGCTTTATCAGGACAGGGGACGCAACAGCAACAAACAGGAGGAAAGCAAGTCAGTTCTCATACTCCTACCTTAGAGGAGTTTGGTCGTGATCTTAACAAGTTAGCTCGCGAGGGTAAAATAGATCCTGTCATTGGTCGGGGGACAGAGATTGAACGTGTATTGCAAATCTTAAGTCGCCGCACAAAAAATAATCCTGTACTGATTGGTGAGCCTGGTGTGGGTAAGACTGCCATTGCAGAAGGATTGGCTCAGCGTATTGTACAAAATAACGTTCCTGAAATATTAGGAGTAAAACGAATTGTATCTTTAAATATGGCTTCCTTAGTTGCTGGCTCTAAATACAGGGGAGATTTTGAAGAACGGTTGAAAAAGGTGCTAGAGGAAGTTCGTCAGGATGGCAATGTTATTTTGTTTATTGACGAACTACACACTTTAATCGGGGCGGGTGCTGCAGAAGGTGCTATTGACGCTGCTAATATTTTAAAACCTGCCTTAGCCCGTGGTGAAATACAAGTGATTGGGGCTACGACTCTTAATGAATACAAGAAATATATTGAAAAGGATGCTGCTCTGGAAAGGCGCTTTCAACCAATAACGGTAAATGAACCAACTGTAGAAGATGCCATTACTATCTTGCAAGGGATTCGGGATAAATACGAAGCCTTTCACCGGATTAGTATCACGGATGAAGCAATTGAAGCGGCGGTTACCTTGTCACATCGTTATATATCGGATCGTTTTTTGCCAGATAAGGCGATTGATTTAATGGATGAAGCAGCAGCCCGTGTACGTCTTAAGACTTTTTCATCACCTTCCAATGTGAAGGATTTAGAAAAGAAAATAAAACAATTGCAAACAGAAAAAGAAGCAGCCATTGCTGCACAGGAGTATGAGCAAGCCGCGCATCTACGGGATGAAGAGAAAAAAATAAAACAAGAATTAGAAAGTAAGCAAAAAGAGTGGAAGCAGCAAGGGAATGAACAACTTGTGGTTACGGGAGAAGAAATTGCTCATATCGTAGCTGTTTGGACAGGCATTCCTGTTGAGAAATTAGCGCAAGAAGAAGCTGAACGTTTGCTGAATTTAGAAGAAGAATTGCATAAAAGGGTGATTGGTCAACACGATGCTGTGAAGTCGGTAGCCAGAGCAGTACGACGTGCTAGAGCTGGACTTAAAGATCCAAAACGACCCATTGGTTCTTTTATTTTCCTAGGGCCAACAGGTGTTGGTAAAACGGAATTGGCTAAAGCACTGGCAGCTACTTTATTCAATGATGAAGATTCCATCATTCGATTGGATATGTCTGAGTATATGGAAAAACATACAGTTTCTCGTTTGATTGGTGCTCCTCCTGGCTATATTGGTTATGATGAAGGTGGACAATTAACTGATGCGGTACGCCGTAAACCTTATTCCGTTATTTTGTTAGATGAAATCGAAAAGGCCCATTATGATGTATTCAATATTTTATTGCAGGTATTGGAAGATGGTAGATTGACGGATAGCCAAGGTCGTAAAGTAGATTTTAAGAATACCGTCATTATTATGACCTCTAATGTGGGAGCTAAACATTTGCGTAAAGAAAATGCGATGTTGGGATTTTTGGCAGATGATAAGGCGAATAATGAAGCTGAAAATGCTAAAAATAGAGTGATGGAGGAAGTAAAACGGACCTTTAGACCTGAGTTTATTAATCGAGTAGACGAATTGATTGTCTTTAGCAGTCTTAGCGATACAGAGCTTACCAGTATTGTTGATATTATGCTAAAAGACGTAGGTAAGCGTTTAGAGAACAATCAGCTCTATTTAGAATGCAGTGATAAAGCGAAGGCGGAACTCGTAAAAGAGGGAAGAGATTATGCTTATGGTGCCAGACCTTTAAGACGGGCAATTCAAAAATTAGTAGAGGATGAAGTAGCAGAATTAATGTTGCGTCACAAAGTCATTAAAGGTGATACGGTTCTAATTGATACGGATGAAGAGGGAAAAGTTAAATTGACTAAAAAACAATAGATTTTGTCAATTATTGCAGGAAAATAAAAGAAATAACGCGAAGAGCACTTTATAAACAGCAACTATATATTGCATGTTATAAAGTGCTCATTTTTTTGATAAAGTCATCTTTAATGAGTAATGTATGTGTTCGGAAGGGGTAAACAAGAGTTGTCGAAAGTTAAAATTCATTTTGTCTGCCAAGAGTGTGGTACTGACTCACCGAAATGGTTAGGACGGTGTCCTGGTTGTGAAGCATGGAATAGTATGGTAGAGGAAGCTTTCAGTAAGTCAGAGGGGAAAAATCGTCACAGTCTTAGTAGTGGTGCTAAACCACGCCCCATAACGGAAGTGGATAATTTTGTTGTGCCTAGGCTTGCAACAGGAGTAGGAGAGTTTGATCGAGTGTTAGGTGGGGGGATTGTTCCCGGGGCTCTCATATTGATTGGTGGTGATCCTGGCATTGGGAAATCTACCATGCTGTTGCAAGTGGCTTGCAGTGTAAGTCAGACTTATGGAAGTGTATTATATGTTTCTGGCGAAGAGTCGGCAGCACAAACGAAAATGCGGGCGGAACGTCTTAATAAATTAAGTGATAAATTGCTAATTATGACAGAAACAAATTTAGATGAAATAGCACTATCCGCCAATCACCTAAAACCAGCTTTGATGGTTATTGATTCAATTCAAACCATGTATAGTCCTGAAATTCCGTCAGCGCCAGGCAGTGTAGGGCAGGTGCGAGAATCTACGGGGAAACTATTGCGTTTAGCAAAAGAAAGCGGTATTCCAATTGCGATTATTGGGCATGTGACAAAAGAAGGAAATATTGCTGGTCCTCGTATTTTAGAACACATGGTGGATGTGGTATTATATTTTGAAGGGGAAAAAACCTATGCCTTTCGTGTACTTCGTGCCATAAAAAATCGTTTTGGATCCACTCATGAGAGTGGTATATTCTCAATGGAAGAAGATGGTCTGATGGAAGTGAAAAATCCTTCTGGACTGTTGTTGTCAGAAAGACCAGAAAGCGCTCCAGGATCTGTAGTGCTCGCTTGTATGGAGGGCGTTAGACCCTTGCTTATTGAAATTCAAGCTTTGGTTAGTACAACTTGCTTTGGAATGCCTAGACGTATGGCAGTAGGTTTTGACTACAATCGGCTTATTCTACTAATGGCAGTACTCGAAAAACGTGTAGGTTTGATGTTAGCAAATCAAGATGCTTATGTAAATGCAGTAGGTGGTATTAAAGTAACAGAACCTGCGGCAGATTTAGCAGTTATTCTTGCAGTAGCATCTAGCTTTCGTAATGTATCCTTGGATGCACAGACCGTGGTTATGGGAGAAGTCGGCTTAACTGGTGAAGTCCGCATGGTATCAAGAGTGGATGTACGTATTAGTGAGGCAGCTACTATGGGTTTTAAACGATTTGTCATTCCTGCTGGTAATTTGACAGGACTTAAAATACGCCAACAGGGACTTAAAATCGTTGGGGTTAGTAATGTACTTGAAGCAATGGAGGCGGTGTTCTTATGACAAAGAAACGGCAGGATAAACTGTGGGATGCAAAATTTGTAAAAACAATTAAGAAATTAGTTCCTGGCACACCGTTGCGAGAAGGCTTAGAAAATATTTTACGGGCGAAGATGGGAGTATTAGTATTAGTAGGAAATAATCAGCCTTTGCTAGATGTAGTAGACGGTGGTTTTGCACTAAATTGTGAATACACTCCAGCTGGTTTTTATGAACTTGGGAAAATGGATGGGGCTTTGATCCTATCTTCTGATCTTAAAAATATTGTATATGCTAATGCCCAATTAGTACCTGATTCTAAAATACTAACTACAGAAACAGGTACAAGACATCGTACGGCCGAAAGAGTTGCTAAACAAACAGGAGGCCTAGTGATCGCTATTTCCCAAAGACGTAATTTAATTACCATGTATCTTGGTGATTTAAGGTATACACTTAAAGATATTACGGTAAGCTTAAGTCGCGCCAATCAAGCAATACAAACCCTAGAGAAATACAGTAAGGTATTAATGAGAGGTCTGACTAATTTAAGTGCTTTAGAGTTTGAAGATTTTGTGACGTTATTAGATGTGGCAGAGATTGTAATTCGTGCTGAGCATGTCAGCCGGATTGCTATGGAGATTGAGCATCATGTCATTGAACTAGGTAGTGAAGGTCGCTTGGTGAGTATGCAATTAGAAGAGTTAATGTCAGAGCAAGATGATATGGAATTAGTACTTAAAGATTATTGCTTTAATACCTGTCAGGTACAGCAAATACGCGAACAATTAGCTTTATTGCCGGAAGAAAGCTTAGAACCCTATACGATTTGTCGTATTCTAGGATATGGAGCGACGCCGAATATTTTGGAGATACCAGTAGTGCCTCGAGGTTATCGAGTGTTAAGAAGAATCCCCCGTTTGCCAATGTCCATTGTGGAAAATCTAGTTACTCATTTCAAGACGTTACATTGTATTTATAATGCTACCATTGCTGATCTTGATGATGTAGAGGGAATTGGTGAAGTCAGAGCAAAAACAATAAAAGATGGTTTAAAACGAGTGCGAGAGCAAGCTCTGATGGATCGTAATCTGTAAGGAATTAGTTCGAGAATTATCAGCTATTATTTTTGCTTATATTTATCCAAATTAATATCTTTTATAAACCGAGCATATGCTCGGTTTTCTTCTATTTTTACAACTTTATAAAGTTTATTTTCTTCTGTCAAAACTTCATCCCCGATGTTTACGACTAATGGGACGTACATTAAACTACGGCCATCCGTTTCATCCAAGATGAAATAGTAATCATAAACCTTCTGGGGCTCTGGTTTTTGTTGAATGGAAAAAATATTTAAGGGTATTAAATGTAAAAAACTAAAAATGAGTATACTGCAAAGTATTACTATTCCAGCGAATAACGTAAGTCTATGCTTGTATGTCATGATAACAACTCCTCAGAGATGTGTAATTAATCTTTTCCTTTCTTACGTGAACCCAAAAAATTAGTAAATTCATATTTGCAAAACTTATAAAGCTTGCTTTTCGCTTCCTGCCAACTGCCCGTACTAAGATAGAGATAAGTAATTATGCTGATGAATACCACTCCGATAATAGATAAAATGTTATAGGTAAAGGTTACATTTTTTGTCTCAGCATCTGGAGCAGTAACAGTACCATCCTCTGCTGAAGTATTTTCAACTAGCGTCTTAGTAGTTCCTTGAGTCAGAGGAGAGGTAGAGCGCGGGTTCGGCTTGATGATGGAGGGAATGATGTCAGCAAATAAAGCAGCACTTCGCTGGGCGGCTTCTTTCGTATTATATTGAGTTCCCATTTCCACTAACATAGACTGGGGGTTTAAATCTTGATTATAATTACCTCGGGCGATAAAAATACCTCGTATGAGCCCCTTATAGGTTGTATCAGCATTTGCTTTTATGGTTTTAGCATATTGTAGTGTGGTTGCGTGATTCTGATTTTGTCGTCCCACAACTAACAAGATTTTAGCAACATTTTGGCCATTGATGGTTGTTTGATAGGATGCAAGAGGTCCGCTATCACGGTGTAGATCAAATAATGCAACGGGTTGATGTCCTAGCAACTTCATAAATGTTCGCCTAGAGCGCTGATAGGCGTTGGCATCATGAGGCTCATGCAAAGTTTTACTATGAAGAGTTTGATAGCCTAGTTCATTTAGGCGATTGTTAAAACTATCGCCTACCTCCATAATGCTACCTTTTCCAGGATCGGATGATTTTCCATCAGTGGGAATATAGGATTCATCCGTATGTGTATGGTAGATAGCAATGAGGGACTGAACGGCTGTGGCTGCTCCTTGTGCTGGAATAAATTCAGTTCCCAGGGAAAGTGTTGATTCAGACGTTATATGGCGTGCTATCGCCAGTGAGCCTTCTATACTCGTAATTTCGTAAAGGTGATCATCCTCGTTGATATATACATCACCAATATGGAGTACTAATCCTGATTGTAAGAGAATGTTATTCTTATCATCGACTATTGTGTTATATCCTGAATCTAATTCATCCTGCTCAGGTGAAGAAAAGGCTAAAGTATATGAATGTAAGGTCGGAAAAAGTAGAAAAGTAGAAAGGATTATAAAAAAGAAAGACATAATACCACCTCGTTATGCATAATCTATGCCTTATCATATGTGTATCATGTCCTTATGCTAATTCCTTTATGTAACAGAAAATGCTGAAACGTCTTTTTAGCACTTAACCTAAGCGCTGTGTCCATGTTATATAAGGGGCGGTTACATGCCAATGAAAAAGCGTGGCATGGATACAGCGCGATCTAAAACAACAAGATTCACTTAATTTTTTCCATAAAAAAGACACGACTTTAATAGTCGTGTTGCTGTAAGATTGGAGGAAATGTCTTCAAAGGAAGTGTTTGTAATTGGGCATTAGGATAGATGAAAGAATCCTAAAGTGGTAACTGTGTTACATTCCCTGCGCATCACTTCATTGAGGCTAAGTCCTGATAAGTTGCAAAGTGCAGCTAGATAAAATAAGCTATGACCTAGTTCTTTAGTAAGTACTTCTTTACATTGTTCGCAAGGTTCACCTGATAAATGGGACGACATGAATTGCTTTAGATTGCTATATTCAATATCAGCAGGTGCTTGCTGGCGGGTAGCATTTACTGCAACGCAACCGCATTCGGTAACTGTTTTAGCAAAGGCACGATTGACGCGGGCACTTGCTTCTTGATATTTAGTCATAATATCAAGAATACTGCGATGACGAATCAGGTAATCATCTACAGCGGCTTGGAAATCAGAACATTTTTCATCCATTAGGAAACACCTCACTTTGATGTTATTATATAAATTTCACTCTATGATTGTCAATATTTGTGTAGGGGTGAAATTGAATTTTAGAAAATGAAGTGGTAGCTTTGTGACATAACGAGTATTTTCATAATATCCTTTACAGCTAAAAGTAGGTATATAACAAGAGATATAGAGATGTAGCATCTAATAAAGCTTCTATTACGCCAAAAATATATTTGACAATAATTAATATGCTATGCTAAAATATACAATTTTGACAATGTTGTTTATTTATGATATACTACATACCATAGGAGTTGATGCTATGTTAGCTATAGGGGACAAAGTCGTTTATCCCATGCATGGTGCAGGTGTCATTGAAGCCATTGAAGAGCATGAAGTGTTTGGGCAATTGCAAGATTATTACATTCTCACGATGCCTTACGGTGGTATGAGAGTGATGATTCCTATGAAGAATGTAGAAAATATTGGTCTTAGAGAAGTAATTGACGAAGTAGGAATTAACAAAGTGGTGGATATATTAAGGGCTACTTCGGTACAAGAAACAGCTAGTTGGAATAAACGATTTAATTTAAATTTAACAAAGATAAAGACGGGTAGTATTTATGAAGTAGCTGAAGTTGTACGAAATCTTATGCTTCAGGACAATGCAAAAAAACTTTCGGCAGGTGAACGAAGGTTACTAGAAACTGCTAGAAAAATTATGGTAAGTGAACTCGTGTTAGCTTGTGGTAAGGATTTAGGCAGTATAGAAGAATGGATAGATGAGTTAATGCAAGAAAATACGCCAGGTAACTGACGTATTTTTTTGTTAATGTCCGGATATAATAGATAATGTTTCCAACAAGTCTAGTGAAAATACTAGACTTGCTGGAATGAAGAAAGTCTTATATAATGAATAAATAGTAAGGGAGGTGTAAGAGTGTTGGATAAAATTTTGCGGTTTGTCATTACGTTATTAACAGCTATTTTTGGTTTGATGACAGCAAAATGGCTAAGCACTAGTTCCTTTTTGTCATCCAAAGTGAGTGGTGAATTTTTAAAAGTTGGATTTATCAGCAGTGATGATACGGTAGTCACCATCTTGGTAGCTGCTTTTGGCGGAGTAGTAGGTGGGATTATTGGTTATATATTGGCACCGTTTTTTATTAAATATTTATGGCAATTTACTTATTGGGTAGAAGCCAGACTTAATAAAATGCCAGTACATGATGTCATTGCCGGTTCTATAGGCCTGGCTGTTGGTTTGGTTATTTCTAATTTAATCGGGTCTGCATTTATGCATATTCCGATTATTGGTAGCTATGTTCCCGGAATTATTAGTATTATCTTAGGATATCTAGGGGTAAATATTGCTATCCATAAACGAGAAGAAATGATGGGATTAATGGTAGTGTTTCCGTGGAAGGGAAAAGATAGGCAAAAGGAAAAGGTAGTTCTTAAACAAAGCTATAAAATTCTGGATACTAGTGTTATTATTGATGGACGTATTGCAGATATTTGTAAAAGTGGATTTGTTGAGGGAACTCTTGTGGTTCCAATGTTTGTACTAGAGGAATTACAACATATCGCTGATTCTTCTGATTTGTTAAAACGTAATCGCGGTCGCCGAGGTCTAGATATCTTAAATCGCATGCAAAAAGAACTAGGCTTAGATGTGGAAATCAATGAACAGGATTTTGAAGACATTGCGGAAGTGGATTCAAAACTTGTTAAGCTAGCTCAATTGCTTAAAGGTAAGCTGGTTACCAATGATTATAATTTGAATAAAGTTGCTGAATTTCAAGGTGTAGCAGTTTTGAATATTAATGAATTATCAAATTCTGTGAAACCCGTAGTACTACCAGGTGAGGAAATGGTTGTACATGTTGTAAAAGATGGTAAAGAGCTTGGCCAAGGTGTTGGCTATCTTGATGATGGCACAATGATTGTAGTTGATAGCGGTAAAAAACACATGGGCGACACCATTGGGGTGTTAGTAACCTCTGTATTGCAAACTGCTGCTGGACGGATGATTTTTGCAAAGCCAAAAGGCATGGAAAAAGGTGCGTAAGCAATCAAGCATAATAAGTAGAAATGTCTTCGAGATCTGTCAATAAGCAGACTCGGAGACATTTTTTTGTAGTAACTGAATTTATAAGTTTTGATAAAAGGGTAAAACATAAAGGTCAAATAGTTGCAAGAAGAGCTTATAATAACCCTTTTGTGTTCTGTGTGTCTATGTGTTTTAATAGTCCTTAACGTCTTGGTTTTTAATCTTTCATAGCCCAAAAGAGGTAATTTGATAATCATAATCGAACAATAAGATATAATAAAAAGTGATGTATTTATAGGAAAGGCAGGATAATATCGTGGTTACAGTGATTATACCAGCTGCAGGTCAGGGAAAGAGGATGAAAAGAGAAGGCAATAAGGTATTTTTGCCACTAGTTGATATGCCTGTATTATTACATAGTGTATTAACTTTTTCCGCCTGTTCTAAGGTAGACAATTTGGTAGTGGTGGTTGCACCTGATGAAGTGGATCAAGTGGAAACTATGCTATGCAGTTTGACTGGAACTAAACCTTACAAGGTAGTGGCAGGTGGTAGCGAACGACAACATTCGATAGCTAATGCTATTAAGGTAGTACCCGGAGCAACAAAGATTATTCTAGTGCATGATGGTGCGAGACCTCTTGTCACGGAAGAATGCATTCACAATGTAATTCAGGCTGCTGTTCTTTACAAGGCCGCCGTGGTTGCTGTAGCTGTAAAAAATACGATTAAAACGGTGGATGAGAATGGCTGGGTAACAGGAACACTTGAACGACGTACTTTATGGTCAATACAGACGCCTCAAGGATTTGAGGCGCTGCTTCTGCGCCAGGCATATGAAAAAGCAGAACAGGAAGGGTTTATTGGTACAGATGATGCTTCTTTAGTTGAAAGATTGGGGGTAAAGGTTAAAGTAGTATGTGGCTGCTATGATAATCTCAAAGTCACTACCCCAGAAGATTTAACTATCGCTGAGGCATTGTTAAAAGAGAGAAAGAGTAATCTGAAAAGTAAAGGTTGTGACATTAAGAGTATGCTAAGAGTAGGCATGGGTTATGATGTTCATAAATTGATAGAGAAACGTAAGCTGATACTAGGTGGGGTAGAGATACCTTATGAACTGGGATTGGATGGACATTCTGATGCAGATGTACTACTGCACGCTATAAAAGATGCTCTTTTAGGAGCCGCAGCGTTAGGTGATATTGGTAGGCACTTTCCCGACACAGATCTGCAATATAAGGGCGTATCTAGTTTACTGTTGTTAAAGAGGGTAGGAGAAATCATTGGATAAAGATTGGGCAAGTAAATGTAAAAGCCACTACAACGGAAGGGTTAGGATTTGCTGGTAAGGGAGAAGGTATAGCTGCTTATGCTGTGGCGTCTATCGTGGAAATATAATAAAAACTGCCAGCCTGATTAAAAGGCTGGCAGTTTATTTTTTAAGTCGCCAATTTAACCCGGCATCATCGAGTTAAACATGGAAGAACCTGCTCTGCCCAGATAGATGCCACAAATAGTTGATAAGATACTTAGCGCAATAATAAGTAGCATATTACCTGTAGTAAAGCCATTAGCTAGATATAAGGCAAAGATGGCAATGGACAATACCTGGAGAATGACACCAACAATTGCCTTGCGGATTAAAAGGGGAGTTGTCACCTTCTTAAAACGAATTTTACCATCGATTAATCCCGTAATAAAACCTAAAAGTACGGAGAAAGGAAAAGCGATAATGGAAAGCTTAGCATAAATGAGAAATTCTCCTCGTAGTGGATCTTGTACCCAAAAGGAAAGACTTAGCAAAATTAGAATGGCGGCCATAAACACTTGAGGAAAATGCACACTGATAGGATGAAGATGCTGATCAATAATAAATGTGCGACGGGGTGAAATTTTTTTTGTGTAAGGTTCAAAGACTGTTTTAGGTAAGCCACAAGCAGGACACAAATCTTTTACATGGCTTTCGTCCATAATGAATCCGCATGCTTTACATCTAACATAATTTTTCATTTTAATATCCCCCTATCTTATTTTTAGAAATAAACATATGTTACCAAAATAAGCCAAAGTTCACTTATTATAGTATTAATTCATGAAAAAATTAAATTTTCCTGTATTTTTTTAGAAAAAATACAGTAGAAATAAGGAGTAATTGCATAAAATTTGTGAATCGATACATATTATAAATAATCTGGATTTTATGTAGTATCTAATGAAAATCTAGGAGGGTATTTATGCGCAAAGTAATATGTATTCTGTTTGTTATCGCTGTGCTAATATGCCCCAGTGCAGTATTAGCAGCCGATTATATGGTAAATATCAATGTGCTACGCCAAGAAGACGGCACTACATGTGGTGAACTCTGGTATAATAATCAGATGATTTGGCGCTTGGCGATTTTATCCGACGGAGCAAAGCCCGTATCTGGTTTTCATAGTAAAAGGACAACCTTTGTAGCACCAGATGTGGTAAATGGGTTATTTTTAATAAAAGTAGAGTAAAGACGCATTTGGCACTTAGTGGTGTAATATCACAAGTGCCAAAAGCTTTTTTTGCATAAATATATAGAATCTGCTAGAATTATATGGAACTAACTATATTTAATAAATGGCTAAGCATAGAAAGAAGTTTTGGAGGGAAGTTTGCATGTTACAACAGGATATCCGAGTGAGGTTTGCACCAAGCCCAACAGGTCCTTTTCATATTGGAGGCGCTCGTTCAGCTTTGTTTAATTGGTTGTTGGCTAAGAAGTACAATGGTAAATTTATTATGCGGATTGAAGATACTGATTTAGAACGATCCACTAAAGAATCAGAAGAAAATATTAAAGAAGCATTGCAATGGTTAGGTATTACTTGGGATGAAGGCACTGATGTAGGCGGACCATATGGACCTTATCGCCAAACAGAGCGTTTAGATACTTATCATACTTATACAGAACAATTGTTAAGAGAAGGCAAAGCATATTACTGTTATTGTAGTGAAGAAGAGTTGGACGAAGAGCGTCAGAAGCAAACGGATAAAGGTGAAAATCCTCATTATGGTGGACGGTGTCTGCATCTGACGGAGGAGGACAAGGCTGGTTTTATCGCACAAGGACGTAAGCCTACAGTCCGTTTTCATGTTCAAGGAAATAAACAAATCATCTTTAAAGATATGGTACGGGATACAGTAAGTTTTGAATCAAATGGCGTGGGAGACTTTGTAATTGTCAAATCAGATGGAGTTCCTGTATATAATTATGCTGTAGTAATTGATGATGCCTTAATGAAAATTACTCATGTAATTCGTGGAGAAGAACATTTATCCAATACACCTAGGCAAGTTGTATTATACGAAGCATTGGGATTTATACCGCCAATTTTTGGTCATATTTCACTGATTTTAGGTGCAGATCGTACTAAAATGAGTAAACGCCATGGGGCCACGTCTGTGGAAAAATATCGCAACCTAGGCTACTTGCCAGAGGCCATTGTAAACTTTTTGGCACTCCTAGGCTGGTCACCTGGTGGTGAAAAAGAATTTTTCTCCTTGGACGAACTGATAGAGGAATTCTCTATGGAGCGAGTAGCAAAAAATCCTGCGGTATTTGATGTGGATAAATTAAACTATATCAGCGCTCAATATATTAAAAAGGCTGATCCTGAAGTGATTACAGACCTTGCTTTACCTCACCTAAGAGAAGCTGGTTATATTGGTGAAGAGCTATCTGTGAAAGACAGAGAATGGCTGACTCAAGTAGTGGCTTTATTACAGGATTATATTAGTTATGCAGCTGAGATTGTGAATCATATTGATATTTTCTTTAATGAAAATGTTGAGTTTGAAAATGAGGAAGCGGCTCAGGTGTTGCGTGATGGGGATGTTCCTGCTGTTATCAATAGCTTCTGTGAAAAATTGCAGGCGCTAGAAATAGTAGATGCTCCTAGTGTAAAGGCTCTCTTGAAAAGTATTACAAAAGAATTGAAATTAGGTGGCAAAAAAGTATTTATGCCCTTACGTGTTGTGTTAACAGGTAAAATGCATGGTCCGGACTTAGATAAGATTATTGCGTTACTTGGTAGCGAAAAAATATTGAGTCGAATAACGAGCACATTGGCTAAAATCTAATTGACACTCCTATTCTCCCTTAGTATAATTTCAGAATAAGATGGAAGATGAGTAAGCATCGTTTTAAAATTACTGTTCCTATAGTAGCCAAATGGTGTTATACTGCATAGATAATAACGAGAAATGTGATGACTGGGATAAGTAAGTGTAATTCTGCCTTCCAGAGAAGTAACGCCACTGGCTGAGAGCGATACTAGGTAAGATACGCCCAAATGCACCCATGAACAAGTCGGCTGAATGTATAGTAGGCTGATTCGGTAGCAGCCGTTAGTGTGCACCTAAGGGGCATTCATGATGCCTAAGCAGAGTGGAACCACGGACCACTGTCTCTGTATGAGATAGTGGTCTTTTTGTTGAGTATTTTTAGAAATTAAGGGGGAGCATCCTATGTTTACGCGTTTACAAAAGGATATTAGAGTGGTATTTGAACGTGATCCAGCTGCGAGAAGCGTGTGGGAGGTACTGCTGTGCTACCCTGGTCTTCATGCTATTTGGATGCATCGTATTGGGCATTATTTCTATAAGCGAGGCTGGGTTGTATTTCCTCGTATGATTTCTAATGTAGCACGATTTCTTACAGGGATAGAAATTCATCCTGGTGCTACCATTGGAGAGGGATTGTTTATCGATCATGGTACAGGTATTGTAATCGGAGAAACGGCTGAAGTTGGTGATAATGTAACTTTATACCAAGGAGTGACTCTGGGGGGAACAGGTAAAGAGAAGGGGAAACGTCATCCGACCATCGGGAATAATGTGGTAGTTGCCAGTGGTGCTAAGGTGTTAGGGTCTTTTACAGTAGGGGATAATTCTAAAATCGGTGCAGGTTCTGTTGTTTTGAAGACAGTACCTCCTAATTCTACGGTGGTAGGTATTCCGGGACAAATTGTGTGGCATAATGGTAAAAAGATAAATGATATTGAAACCATTGACTTAGAACATGATGATTTACCCGATCCTGTACAAGAAATGTTGCAGTGCTTGCAGCGTCATATGTTTAAATTGGAAGAGCGGATTATTCAGTTAGAAGAGGAGTTGGAGAAAAATGACACTAAGAGTGTATAATACGATGACTAAGCAAAAGGAAAAGTTTGTGCCTCATGAGGCTGGTAAGGTGAAAATGTATGTCTGTGGTGTGACGCCTTATAATCATCCCCACATCGGGAATGCTAGACCCTTTATTACTTGGGATGTGATTAAGCGTTACCTTGAGCACTGTAAGTACGAAGTTTTTCATGTGCAAAATTTTACGGATGTTGATGACAAGATTATCAGGGCAGCCAATGCAGAAGGTGTGACCTGGGATGTTATTGCTAACCGCTACATTGCTTCTTATTTTGAAGTAATGGATAAACTCAATATTCGTCGTGCCGATGTATATCCTACAGTATCAGATCATATGGCGGAAATTATCGATATTGTTAAAGGTTTAGTGGCAAAAGGTTATGCCTACATTGTGGATGGCGATGTATATTATAGTGTGGAAAAATTTGATGACTATGGAAAATTGAGTGGTCGTGATATTGAAGATATGAAAGCTGGAGCTAGGGTGGACGTGGATGAACGTAAGCACCATCCTATGGATTTCGCCTTATGGAAAAGTGCTAAGATTGGTGAACCAGCATGGGACAGCCCATGGGGAAAAGGGCGGCCAGGTTGGCATATTGAATGTTCAGCCATGTCTCTTAAATACTTAGGCAATAGTTTTGATTTTCATGGCGGCGGCAGTGATTTGATTTTCCCTCATCATGAGAATGAGATTGCCCAGTCCGAAGCTTTTGTAGACGAAGACCAGCCATTTGTTCGGTATTGGTTACATAATGGTTTTATTACTGTGAATGAAGAAAAAATGAGTAAATCCTTAGGTAATTTCTTTTTAGTCAAGGACATTTTAGAACATTACTCTCCAGAAGTGTTACGCTTCTTTGTTTTGTCTACACATTATCGTAGCCCCCTTGATTTCAGTGATGAGCGCTTAGCGGAAGCACAACGTAGTTTAGAAAGATTGCGTACTGCTGTAGAAAATGTGATGTATTTGGAAAAAATGCCAAATGCAACAGCAACAAATAAAACTGAGGAACTGAAAAAAATAGCTAAACAAGCAGAAGATGATTTTCATAATGCAATGGATGATGATTTTAATACTGCATTAGCCATTAGTGTTATGTTCGGTTTAGCTAAAGAAATTAATGTATATTATAATGGGATTGTTGCAGGCAAAGTGGAGCATAGCGAAACAGGCTATGTGGCAATTCGTCAGGCCTATTTTATGATGGCTAATGTATTGGGAATTGTATTGCAGGAACCGCAAGGTAACATAGATGATAATCAAGAGTTAATCGGGCAATTAATGGATATTATTATTGATATTAGGCAACAGGCACGTCAGAATAAAGACTGGGCAACGGCCGATAAAGTTCGTGACAGTTTAGGAGCAGTGGGGATTATTTTAGAAGATTCTTCTCAAGGTGTTAGGTGGAAAAAACGATGAAATTCGATCAATTTCAATTTCTATTGAAAAATGTATTTCAAGAGACCGCAGGAGAAGGGCCTCCTCCCATAAAGTATAAGGATATTCCTGTGGAACGCTTACACCCATTGGTGCTTGCTTATGTTGGTGATGCGTATTTTACATTATATGTGCGTACGACACTCTTGTCTTATGAACAAAATAAAGTAAGGGTATTACACACCCTTGACTCTAAAATTGTATCTGCCACCATGCAAGCGGTAGCTTACCAGTCCTTAGAGAGTGAACTGACGGAGCAAGAAATGAGTATTGTGAAAAGGGGACGGAATGCTAAGTCAACAGTCCCTAAAAGTGCTACCGTTGCTCAGTATCGCAATAGTACAGGGTTTGAAGCCTTATTAGGATATTTATATTTAGGAAAAAATTACGAGCGTTTGTCAGAACTTGTGGAAAAAGCATTTGCGGTTATTTCCCGGGAAATGACAAAGGCTGTCAAGGATAGTGGGGAAAAGAAATGAAATTAAAATTAATATCTCATACTCCTGATCCAGAACGGATGGTAGCAATGTCGGCAAGACTTTGCTATTCACCCATAGGGGCTGAGGAATTGGTAGAAAATATGTCTAACACTCAGGTAGAAAAATTGGTAGGTAAGATTGTCGAAATGGAACATCTTTCGACATTAGAACATGTAAGTTTTACCTTTGCCATTGAGGGCGTATCCCGGGTACTGACTCACCAATTGGTTCGTCATCGTATTGCTTCTTATTCCCAGCAATCCCAACGCTATGTTAGTGAGCATGATTTTGAATATATTATGCCTCCGACAGTAGCAGCCAATGAAGCTGCCAAAGAGAAATTTGAACAATTAATGGATACTATTCAAAGTACCTATAATGAACTGGTAGAATTAGGGGTTCATAAGGAAGATGCTAGATATTGTCTGGCGAATGCTGCGGAAACCAAAATTGTTGTAACGATGAATGCCAGAACCTTATTGCATTTCTTCCAGCTGCGTTGTTGTGTAAGGGCACAATGGGAAATTAGGCGTTTGGCAGATCTTATGCTAGCGGAAGTGAAAAAAGCTGCTCCTCTGCTCTTTAAAAAAGCGGGGCCAACTTGTGTAACAGACAATTACTGCAGTGAAGGTGATTTAACCTGCGGCCGCTTAGCAGCGATGCAAGGCAAAAAGTAGTCTTAGAGAATTAGATGAACCACAAAGACACAAAACCGCTGTCGCGGTACACAAAGGGAATAATAGAACGTATCCCCTTTGTGTCCTTTGTGTCTTTGTGGTTCAAAAAGTTTACCCCATTTGGGGGGGAGTGGATAGCCCACAGAGAAATTGCAGAGTATGTGTACATATAGGCAGGATTTATTGTGGACATAGTATAATCTAGATAGAATTATATAATACATACCTTATTTGAAAAAGGGAAAAATAGAATGTCATCAAATGGTAACGGAAAGGGGATATATAATGTCAGAAGCAGAAGAATTTATTATGGGACGTAATAGTGTGATGGAGGCGTTAAAAAGTGGCCGCCCTATCAATAAAATATTTGTTGCAAAAGGGGAGCGTCAAGGATCAATACGTGAGGTTATTGCCTTAGCTCGGGATAATCGCTTGGTGATACAGGAAGTAGAAATGAGCAAGTTAGATGCTATGACAGAAGGGAAAAAGCATCAAGGGGTGGTGGCTAGTATACCACCAGTAGCTTACGCTGAGTTAGATGATATTTTAGCGAAGGCGACATCGCCAGGAGAGACTCCTTTTCTTGTTCTCTTAGATGAATTAGAAGATCCTCATAATGTAGGAGCTATTTTACGTACATCAGATGCTGCAGGAGTACATGGGGTACTGATGCCGAAACGACGTAGTTGCCCCTTATCAAGTACGGTAGCAAAAACTTCGGCTGGAGCAGTAGAGTATGTACCTGTTGCAAGAATTGGGAATGTATCTCAAACGCTGGAAGAATTGAAAAAGGCGGGTATGTGGATTGTCGGCGCGGATATGGATGGAGAAAAAAATTACTATGAAACAGATCTGACAGGACCTATTGTGGTAGTGGTAGGCAATGAAGGCAAAGGCATGGGACGACTCACAAAAGAACATTGCGATTTTGTAGTACGCATTCCCATGCTTGGTAAAATAAGTTCGTTGAATGCCTCTGTAGCTTGTTCCTTGTTATTATATGAGGTTGTCAGACAGCGGGAGATGAAAAATAAGTGAATAAAACGTGGTTAGGAATGACCGCGATAGGTATTCTAATAATTGGATTTTTGG
This sequence comes from Pelosinus sp., assembly GCA_029239675.1. Classification (GTDB taxonomy): domain Bacteria; phylum Bacillota; class Negativicutes; order DSM-13327; family DSM-13327; genus Pelosinus. Next base: position 21,034 of record JARBUM010000065.1, read on the forward strand.
GCTTTGTGTTTTTTTTCTCTTCTCTCTATTCTAAGGTATATAAAGGTGCAGTTATAGAAGGGGTAGATGTAAGCGGATATAAACGGGAAGAAGTAATTCAATTGTTGTCAGTCTGGCAAAAGAACTATCATAACAGATCGATTATGATAGTTCATGGTGATACAGCATTTAAGTTGGATGCAGCCAGCATTGATTTAGATGTTGATGTCAACGCCACGTTGAATGAAGTTTGGAATTATGGGCGGCGTGGTTCCTGGTGGGAACGATTAAAGATAATGAGGATAGGTTGGCAAAGTGGCTATCCTATTGCCCTTGTCATCAAGTACAATGAAAATAAGTTAAATAGCTTAGTTGATCAATGGAAGGATAAAATTGATCGTCCACCTCGTAATGCTTTCTTTAATTTGTGGACAGGGGCTATCGTCCCTCATGAACGGGGATATACCTTGGAAGATGATACGTTTCGACTGCTGATTTTAGAAACATTCAAAAAATCTGATAGTAGCAGCATAATGTTGCCAGTAACGGTGGTTGAACCTAAGATAATAGTGGATGATCTTGTAAATACAGGAATTCATGAAATGGTAAGCAGCTATACTACTACTTTTAATAGTGGAGATGTTAACCGTACGGATAATATTAAATTGGCTGCTTTGCGAGCCAATGGAACGCTTTTGCATCCAGGTACTATTTTTTCTTTTAATGAGATAGTAGGGCCACGAGAAAAAGAGTATGGTTTTAAAGAAGCCTTGGAAATTGTTGATGGTGAGTTTGTTCCAGGCATTGGCGGCGGGATATGCCAAGTATCGTCTACGTTGTATAATGCTGTTCTTTTAGCAAATCTGAAAATTGTGGAGCGTTATAATCATTCAAAACCCCTTTCTTATGTGCCATTAGGGCGGGATGCTACGGTTGCTTACAATGCGCTAGATTTTAAATTTATCAACAATACAACGGAACCTTTACTCGTCGTGGCAGAAGTAGAGGGGAATAAATTGGTGGTAGGGATTTTAGGAAATCGTCCATTGAAGGAAGCAGTAGAAATTAAGCATGAGAACCAGGAAAAAATTTTGCCAACCATTGTAAAAAAAGAGGATGCTAATTTATACCTTGGAGAGACAAGGGTAGATCAAGAAGGAAGTCCAGGCTATAAAGTAACAACCGTGAGGGTAGTATGGTTAAAAGGGCGACAAATTTTAAGGGAAGTATTGTCAAAGGATGTTTATCTAGGGGAGGATACTATTGTAAAAGTAGGTACTAAGACACCTCCTTCTATGGAAAAAACAGATAAAAAACAAAAATTAAAATGACTATGTGGACTAGTTAATATAATATAGGATAAAGAAGAGTGATTCAGATGGAGTATTAACTTCATCTGAATCTTAGTCGTACTTATCCAGGGACGTAGTTGCTCTAAGTTTCTACTTATAGAGGGGGAGTATTAGAGTGACTTGACCATCGGATAAAGTCTGGGCAAAGGCTATGGGAGAATTTTATGAAAAATATTCTACTAGTTGATGGGTATAATGTAATTCATGCTTGGCCAGATTTGAGTGCTTGCAAAGACAATCTGGAAGAGGCCCGGGATAAATTAATTGATATTATGGCAAGTTATGGTGCCTTTCAAGATTTGGAAGTTACTATCATTTTTGATGCTAATGGGGTAAGTGGAGCCACTGTATTTGAAAATCTTGCCGGTAAAGTATTAGTGATATACACCCAAGAAGGAGAAACTGCAGATAGCCATATAGAAAGAATGGCATATGAAATGGTACGAAAGCGCAAACAAGTATATGTGGTTACTTCAGATTGGGTGGAGCAAATGGTTATATTAGGGGCTGGGGCCTATCGCATTTCTGCGCGAGAGCTTCTGCAAGATGTGAAGAAGGTCAACAAGCTAATCAAAGAAGGTTTCTCTGAATCTCCACTTACTTATCGGCGGCATGAATTAGAGAGTCGCTTAAATAGTGATGTGGTCAAACGCTTGCATGAATTGAGGAGACGGGTATAGCTAGACAAGTTAAGCTTGACGAAGTAGAGATTTGTAATGTATAATTTGCTTTGAAGTGGCATGTACACATAACTTAAGGCACTAATCCTTTAGTGCATTTTCTTTTTGTGAGCATGTGGCAATTAGAGAGTGGGGGCGATGCGATGCGTTTTAATACTCAATGCGATTTGTATGGCTCATTTGAAAATATGAGTGACGAAGAAATTGTGCTTGATGCAAAAGATAGTGATAATACAATCGCACTCGACTACTTGATTAACAAGTATCGCAATTTCGTTCGAGCGAAAGCTAGATCGTATTTTTTGATTGGTGCTGACCGTGAGGATATCATCCAAGAGGGCATGATTGGATTATATAAGGCTATTCGTGATTTTCGTACTGATAAACTTTCTTCTTTTCGCGCTTTTGCTGAACTATGTGTAACTCGTCAGATCATTACGGCGATAAAAACAGCTACCAGACAGAAGCATATCCCTTTGAATTCATATGTATCTTTAAATAAGCCTATTTACGATGAAGATTCAGATAGAACATTGCTAGATGTATTGTCAGGCTCTAAAGTATCAGATCCTGAGGAATTAGTAATTAGTAGAGAAGAATTTATTGATATTGAAGAAAAAATGGGTGAGATTCTAAGTGATCTTGAGTGGAAGGTACTCATGGCCTATCTTGATGGAAAATCCTATCAAGAAATAGCTGTAGAACTTGATCGCCATGTAAAGTCAATTGACAATGCTCTTCAACGGGTAAAACGCAAATTAGAACGGTATTTGGATAATCGTGGGGATGATAGCGATATTCAAGATATGTATAAGGGGCTTGCAGGCTTTGGCAAAGAAACTCAAGGATTGACTGGTTATGGTGATAAGAGCAATAAGTGAAATAGATAAGAGAACTTAGCGTAATGCTACGTTTTTTAAGAAGCGATCTAACTGAGAGGAAACTTGTTTTGTTTCTAAAGATTTGGCATATGCCAAGTCTTTTTTTTATTATGTTATAAAGTATAAGTTGAAGGTGAATTTTGTTGTTCTTAGGTTGCGTCAGGGTAAAGTATTAGCCGACCCTTATAATAGCAAGAGTCTGACTTCTAGTCTGGGAACAAAATGGTGTGTAGCGATTTTTTAGAATACAATTCTTAGATGTATATTTTTCCATAGGGGCGGATATTTCTTTTTTGGTAAAGGAATTTTTTTACAAATGTCGAAAACTGAATAATACGAAAATTAAATTAATAACGGATTAAAGAAAAATTGATTCTAGGTGTACTGCAATTGGGTATCTACAGCGAGGTTGGTGATGAACAAGAAGAATACTTCTCTTATACTAGACATAAAATTCTAAAAGGTATGAAGCATATTATTAAGGTACGGAGGGATAATCGATTATGTTAGAATCCAAAAAGACAGTAGCGATCTTGTGCGGTGGTGGTCCAGCGCCTGGTATGAATAGCGTCATTAGCGCGGTCACCATTGAAGCCATAAAGAATGGATGGAATGTGCTTGGAATTTATGAAGGATACTCTCATTTATGCAATGGAGAAAAGAAGGTTGTACCTTTAACTATTGATATGGTAAGTCGAATTCATCTTGATGGCGGTAGTATATTAGGAACCGCCAGAACCAATCCAACTAAAAGTGAAGCTCATTTAAGAAATGTAGTAAATACGCTAATTGAAATAGGAGTTACTCACTTAGTAACCATTGGGGGAGATGATACAGCCTACTCAGCATGTAAAGTATCAGAATATGCTAGAAGGGTTCTAGGTATTGATCTTCTGGTAGTGCATGTGCCCAAAACCATTGATAATGATTTGCCCCTGCCGGAAGGAATTCCTACCTTTGGTTTTGAAACAGCTCGGGCGTTAGGGAGCCACCTGGTGACTAATTTAATGGAAGATGCAAAAACTACAAGTCGCTGGTATTTTGCCATTGCTATGGGACGTACGGCTGGGCATTTATCTTTAGGAATAGGGAAAAGTGCGGGTGCTACGCTAACAGTTATTCCTGAAGAATTCGGGGATAAAAAAATTAGGCTGCAAATGTTAGTGGATATTTTAGTAGGATCTATCATTAAGCGACTGACAAGCAAGCGTAATTATGGTGTAGCGGTTATTGCTGAAGGGTTGGTTGAAAAAATAGCAGTGGAAGATTTAAAAGAATTAGATTGCACGTGTTTTGATGAACATGGGCATATTCGCTATGCAGAATTAAATTTCCCTGAGTTATTAAAACAAACAGTAGTAAAAAATCTTGCAGAGTTGGGGCTAAAAATGACTATTGTAGGTAAAGAAATAGGTTATGAGTTGCGCTGTGCTCCTCCAAATGCTTTCGATATTGAATATACTCGTGACCTAGGATTTGCAGCCTTCGAATTTTTAAAGAATAATGGAACCGATGCACTAATTACCATTCAGAATAATGAAATTGTGCCAATTCCTTTTGCAGAAATATTGGATATGAATACAAAAAAGACCCAGGTCCGTATGGTGAATATAAACTCAGTACAGTATCGGATTGCTAGAGAATTTATGATTCGCTTAGAAAAAGAGGATTTATACTCTCAAACCGATTTGAAGAAAATGGCCTTGATGATTAATGTAGATCCGGATGATTTTGTGAAGCGCTTTGCATATTTGCTAGATTGAATATAGAAAAGAACTACTACGTTTTTGAACCACAAAGCCACAATGTCACTATTGTGTCTTTGTGGTTCAATTATCTTTTGCGGGATCAGAAAGCTTAGTACTTCTTTGGCCGCAAGAAAAAACGATTAAGACTTCTGTATGCGTCTGAGGATTTGGCACAAGCCAAGTCTTTTCTTATAAGATGTGAGGCGGTTATTTGTTTTAGTGACTAGAAAATGATAGTAATAAAAAATATGTATTTGAAGTTGGATATGCGGTATAATAAAATTTATTGGTATTTTAAAGAATAAGGAAGTGATCTAGTGAGTGAGAATTTAATTGCTATAATAATTGGCATTGTAGAAGGTGTGACAGAATATCTGCCAGTTTCTTCTACTGGTCATATGATTTTAGTAGGTAGCATGCTAGGATTTGAAGGAGAAAAGGCAAGCGTTTTTGAAGTATTCATCCAGTTAGGGGCTATTTTATCAGTAGTTTTTTTGTATCGAGAAAAATTTTCTCGCATGCTCAAACCGCAAAAATCAAATATCTATAATAGAGGATTGTCCATTCAACATGTTCTGGCTGGTGTTGTTCCGGTAATGGGAATTGGATATTTATTGCATAAGCCGATAAAAAACTATTTGTTTTCTCCCTATACTGTTATTATTGGTTTAATTTTGGGGGCTATCTTTATGTTGATAGCTGAGAAATTAGCAAAGAAGCCTGTAACTACGGATGCTGACAGAATGACAATACCGCAAGCTTTTTTTGTTGGGCTGTTTCAAGTACTGGCCTTATGGCCCGGTTTTTCTCGTTCGGGTTCTACTATCGCTGGAGGACTTCTTTTGGGAATGAGTCGTAGTGCTGCTGCCGAATTTTCTTTTATTATTGCTGTTCCACTTATGGCGGTAGCCTGTATATATGATTTATTGAAAGTATGGGATAAACTTAATATAGCTGATGTGCAAATGTTTGCTATTGGTTTCTTTGTTGCATTTGTTGTAGCCTACATATCAGTGGTCTGGTTTATTAAATTTTTGAATAAATCTACATTGGCTTCTTTTGCATATTATCGCTTTGTGCTAGCTGCAATATCATATTATTACTTCTTCTTTTAGAGATAGCTTTAAAAGTATTACTCCCTGACAAGGAAAAAAACTGTTGACAGCGGCATATAAATGTAATATATTATTTAAGCAACACGTGACAGATTAAAAAAGTTATTTTAATTAATGTTTACAAAACGTAAATGTTGTGATATAATTTAATCTTGTCAAAGGAAATGCTGGAATAGCTCAACTGGTAGAGCACCTCACTTGTAATGAGGATGTTGCGGGTTCAAGTCCTGTTTC
>JARBUM010000066.1 GCA_029239675.1 Pelosinus sp.
ACCAATCTTCAGCAAAATCAACTATAGTGAGGCTTATTCCATCAATTGCAATAGAGCCTTTCTTTACAATATAACGCATGACTTCAGGGCCTGCTTCTATTTTAACAATTACGGCATTATCATTAGTATCTTTAGAACGAATGGTTCCAATACCATCAACATGTCCACTTACAATGTGACCACCAAAACGGTCCCCAATACTAAGAGTTCTCTCAAGATTTACCCTAGCTCCAATTTTTAAACTAGCTAAGGCTGTACTATCAACAGTTTCTGGCATAACATCAGCAGTAAAACAATTTTCATTATACTCTACTACCGTGAGACAAGTTCCATTAACAGCAATACTATCACCTAATTTAACATCGTGTAAGACCTTACTTGCCGCTACCGTTAAACGTACCGATTTAACACCGCGGGCAATGGCTTTTACTTTACCTAATTCTTCCACAAGTCCGGTAAACATCTCGCCCCTCCCGGTTGCGCACATATGCGCTAATTAATATATCTTCTCCTATTGATTCCATATGTATATCTTCAAATAACTTGGCGTCATTTACATCGGCTATCCCCTTTCCACCAATTGGACCAGGAGCGTCGGCGCCACCAATTATTTTAGGAGCAATAAACCAATGAACTTTATCTACCAAATTATCTTCTAGGATCGAAGCATTGATAGTAGCTCCGCCTTCGATCAATATACTAGTAATCTGTTGCTCACCTAATACTTTAAATAAATAGGATAAATCTACACCCTTCGCATTTTCCTTACATACGATTACTTCCACACCACAGGCTAACAAACCATCAAGCTTCTCTTGTGGCGCCTCACGTGTAACAGCAATAATGGTGCGCGCTAATCCATCGGTAACAACATTAGAATCAATGGGCGTACGTGCATTACTATCAATAATGACACGAATAGGGTTTTTGCCCTGATATGTTAGACGGGTAGTTAAACTAGGATTATCAGCCAATACTGTACCAATCCCAACTAAAATAGCATCATAAGTATCTCGCAATTGATGACCATAAGCCCTGGCTTCTGATCCTGTAACCCACTTAGAATGTCCTGTGTAAGTAGCAATTTTCCCATCTAGGGACATAGCACTTTTTAAAAGTACAAAAGGCTTCTTCGTAGAAATCCACTTAATAAAAACTTCATTTAGCTTTGCTGCTTCATTAGCTAAGACACCTTCAATTACCTCAATTCCTGCCTCACGCAACCTAGAAATCCCTCGACCAGCTACTAAAGGGTTAGGATCAGTCATAGCGATGATTACTTTCTTAATGCCAGCTGCAATTAAAGCTTCTACACATGGTCCTGTCCTACCATGATGAGAACAAGGCTCCAAGGTAACATAGATAGTAGCATTATTGGCTAAGTCTCCAGCTTGTTGTAATGCATTAATTTCAGCATGTGGTGTACCAGCTTGCCTATGCCATCCTTCACCGACCACTCGTCCATCACGGACGATCACAGCACCAACCATAGGATTCGGGCTCGTACGACCTATAGCATGTTGTGCTAAAGCTAATGCCTGCTTCATATACTTTTCATCCACAATTGACCCCTCCAAAAAAATTAAGCTGTTAAAAAAGTTTAAAAACTTTTTAACAGCCTCATAGAACATTAGAAGAATGCAACATTTATTAAGCCTTATATAAGACTTAATTATCACCTTTTTCCATCCAGACTATACTGTCGGCTCCGGAATTCCACCGGATCAGCCATACGGCTCGCGGGCTAATCACCGCCGGTAAGGAGTTAAAAGACCAAAGGCTCACTTATTCAATTATGTATATGTTACCAGCATTGAGGAAAATAATCAAGCCCCTCTAATTTCACAAATAGCTTTTTTTATGTCATCTGACTGATAAATAGCAGAACCAGCTACTAATATATTGGCACCTGCAGCTACAACTTCTTTAGCAGTGACTGGATTTATGCCTCCATCAACCTGTATATCTACCTTTAGATTACGTTCATCAATCATTTTTTTTAATCTAGCAATTTTATCAATCATACTAGGAATAAATTTCTGCCCGCCAAATCCCGGATTTACAGTCATTAATAATACCATATCAACCTCATCAAGTACTTCTTCTATTGTTGATAATGGTGTAGCCGGATTAAGAGATACGCCTGTTTTTAAGCCTAACTCCCTAATGGTTTGCAATACTCTATGCAAATGTGGGGCTGTTTCAACATGGACCGTTAAAAGATCAGCACCTGCTTTAGCAAAAGGCTCAATTAAATCTTGAGGGTTATTGACCATAAGATGTACATCAAAGAGTAAATCAGTAACTTTACGAATCGCTGCTACAACAGGTGGTCCAAAAGTAAGATTAGGCACAAAATGCCCGTCCATTATATCAATATGAAGCATATCAGCGCCTGCTATCTCAACTCTTTTTATGTCTTCAGCTAATTTTGAAAAGTCTGCGGAAAGAATTGATGGTGAGATCTTAATCATAATATTTAAAATCCTTTCTTCTTATCTTGAATTTCTGTTAATATTTCAGTATATGAATTATAGCGTTCTTCACGAATGCTTCCTTCTACCACTGCCTGTTTTACAGCGCATTGAGGTTCCTTTAGATGCAAACATGTATTAAATTTACATTCATGCACTACTGCTGAGATTTCGGGAAAATAATACATGAGTTCATTTTTCTTCACATTATCAAACTCAGTAAAACTAAAGCCCGGTGTATCTACTACAAACCCACCACTAGAAAGTGATAATAATTCAGCAAATCGAGTGGTATGTTTACCACGACCAATTTTCTCACTAACTTCGCCTGTTACAAGTGTTAGACCCTCTTCTATACTATTTAAAATTGTTGATTTACCAGCCCCAGAAGGGCCAGCAAATACACTAATTTTCCCAGATAAAACATTACGTAATTCATTGATACCAATGCCCATTTTGGCAGATACAGTAATCACTGGATAACCAATACTACGATATAAATCGAGAATAGGTTGTAATTCATCATTATCTGCCAAGTCAATTTTATTAATACAGATGACTATCTCTAAATCTGACATTTCAGCTAACACTAAAAATCGGTCTACTAAAACTGTATTAATGTTAGGACTTACTGCAGCAAAAGTAATGATTACTTGATCTATGTTAGCAATCATTGGCCTTTGCAGCATACTACGTCTAGGTAGAATTTTTTCAATTATACCTTTATCATTTTCTGTTATATTATATTCCACTTCATCGCCTACCAAAAGGGAAAAACGCTCTTTTTTAAAACGTCCCCGTAAAGTACACATAATCACTTGATCATTGTTCTTTACATAATAAAAACTATTGTACGTTTTCAGTATCACCCCATGTTGCACTTTTAAGCCTCCTGCTATATTGTTTGCTCTTGCAACAATACACCATTTATATATACTTGTACTCTAACTTGTCCTATGCCATCAACTGTTTTTTCAATCTTATCACCGGGCTTGTGTACATTTTCATAAACTACACGTCGGCCATTTGCATCTGTTATAACCACTTGCACAGCCTGCCGTATAGCGCCTTCAGGTACAGTTATCTGTACAACAGCCTTCTTCGTGGTGCTAGTACTACTCCCTTTTGCTACGGTAAAATCCACGGATGCACCTTCTGTAATCTCAGTAGCGGGGCTAGGACTTTGTCCAATAATAGTCCCAACTGGATATTTATCACTAACTTCTTCTACTACTTTACCCACTTTTAGTTTTAAACTTTCAATTTGAGTATTCACAGTATTTAGAGGGGTGCCGCGAAAATCTGGTAACGCAAACTTACGAGGTCCAGATCCCTTACTAATAACAAGATCAATAGCTGTATTTTTATTAACTTGAGCAGACGGACGAGGCTGCTGATTAATAATCGTATCTATAGGAGCATCAGCATTAAACTGTTCATCAATTCTCCCTAAGACAAACCCTGCATTTTTAATTTGTAGCTCTGCATCTCGCCGGTTTAATCCTCTAAGGTCAGGAACTACAGTAATCTCGCCACCTTTACTAACAACTAGATTAATCATGCGCTGTTCTTTTACAATGTTATCGGCCTCTGGAGATTGAGAAATGACATGCCCCGTTGGTACTTTATCACTAAATGATTCTGATACATTAACTCGTAAGTTCTGATTCACTAAGATACTGCGAGCAATTTCAACTTGCTTACCAACTACATTAGGCACAGTAACTTCATTATTGCTCCAAAACTTACCAAAGGCAAAGAAAGCGCCTATCATAAAACCAAATAACAACAGCGATACGAGTCCCCATACTACCTTTTTGGAATTTTTCTTTTTCAGCAAATGATTATTATCAGATTCTTCTACAGCTCCTGTATTTACTTGTGAAGCTATCGGTTCGTCCAAACGTGGCAATATCTGAGTAGGAAAATCCCCTCTTGATAAGCGACGTGTATGATCATCTCTGAAATAATTTTGCACTGATTTTAAATCTGTAATCATTTCACTAATATCATTGTAACGATTCGCCACATCTTTAGCCATTGCCTTAAGAACAATAGCTTCTAACAATGGTGGTACTTCAGGTTTTAATTCTCGTATAGGGCGCGGTTCTTCCTGCAAGTGCTTCAATGCAATGCTGATTGGCGTTTCACCATTAAAAGGCACCGTGCCCGTCAACATTTCATAAAGAACCACACCTAAAGAGTAGATATCTGACTTTGCACCCACCACAGTTCCTTTAGCCTGTTCTGGAGAGAAATAATGTACTGAGCCAATAATGGTTGCTGTATGATGCATCGTCACAGAACTTACTGCTCTTGCAATACCAAAGTCAGTAACTTTAATACGCCCAGCACGAGTCATAAGGATATTATGGGGCTTTATATCACAATGAACTAAATTATTTTGATGTGCGTGTTCTAACGCTTCTGCAATATCTGCTGCAATTCTCACTGCCATCTCTATAGGCAGTGGTTCTCGTAAGATACGCTCCTTAAGAGTTTCACCTGATATATATTCCATAACAATATAATGTACTTCTTCATCTTTACCAACATCATACATATTAACAATATTATGATGAGACAATCTAGCTGCCGCTTGAGCTTCACGCCGAAAACGAGTGACAAACTCTTCATCATTAGCAAATTGTGAGCGCAACACTTTTACAGCTACAGAACGATCTAAAAGCTTATCATGTGCTCGATAAACATCAGCCATGCCACCGCCGCCAATATGTTCTAAAACAGTATATCTCTTATCAAGAGTCCGATCAATCATGTGAACCATCACCTCCTTATTGTAATGCTGCTCTAAATACCTGACGAGCAATCGGTGCTGCAATACTTCCTCCAAATCCAGCGTTTTCAACAATTACCGCAATTGCAACTTGGGGATTATCTGCTGGAGCAAAACCAATAAACCAGGCATGAGAATCCCCCTGAGGATTTTCTGCTGTACCAGTCTTACCTGCTACTAATACTCCTGGTAAAGAGGCTGATGAACCTGTACCATTTTGAACTACTCCCACCATCATCTTACTAATTTCATCAGCCAATTGGGAACTCGTTGGTATAAGCCATTCCTCTGGTGTAAATGTTTTCATAAGATTTCCATCAGAATCTGTTATTTTATGAACAAGATATGGCTTCATAATTTTACCTTTATTAGCAAAACTACTTGTTAACATGGCCATCCGCAAAGGTGTAACTAATAAACTTCCTTGTCCAATGCCTGTTTGTGCTAAATCTCCATCTCCCAAGGAAGAAAATTTAGGCAAGTGAGAAGCAACTTCTTGTAAATCTTGTCCTACAGGATATTTGTTAAAGCCAAATCTTTCAAAAGTATTTGCCATTCTATTACGACCCAATTCTAAAGATAAGGTACCAAAAAATACGTTGGAAGAAACAGCTAATGCCTTTTCTAAATTGATATTCCCATAAGCTTCCAAATGACTTTCTTGTAAGATATAGTCAGGTGGAATTTTTAAGGAAGCTTCACAAAATATAGTTCTTTTTAGATCCGTTATCTTCTCTTTTAATGCTGCCTCCGCAATCATAACCTTAATCGTAGACCCTGGAGGGTACAAACCCTGAGTTACTCTATTTAATAAAGGGCTATTTTCATCAGTAGAAATATTTTTCCATTGTTGATCAATCATGTTAGGATCAAAACTGGGTTTACTTACCATAGCCAAGATTGCTCCCGTTTTAGGATTGATTGCCACAATTGCACCTTTATGATTGCCTAAGGCTTTATAAGCTGTTTCCTGCACATTTATATCCAAGGTCAATGTTACATTATTGCCAGCCTTTTTACCTAATACATGACTTATAGCACCTAAATGAGCGACTGAAGTACTATTTCCTGTTAGATCCCCATTGAAAGCACTCTCCATACCACTCCTACCATATGTAACACTATCATATCCCACCACCTGAGCAGCTATAGCTGCATAAGGATATTTACGTTTGAAAATATCTCCTTCTTTCTTGCTATATGCCAGTTTTTCATCATTTCTATCTAATATCATACCATATTGAGTAGTATGAGCAGCCTCAATAGTGCGCCGATTTAAGGGATGAGTCAATAAAAATTCACTCTGAACCACTTGTATATAAGATAAATATATAAATAAAATGACTAATAAGCTGAGCAGTCCAAAAGCTACCTTACGAATATTCTGGGTTAAATCCTTCATATCATTTCGCATTGTAGCCTCTCACTTCCGATATGGAAAACAACATACCAAGTAAAATAAAATTAGAAACAATGGAACTACCACCATAACTGATAAAAGGTAGAGTAATCCCTGTTAGCGGAAAAAACTTAATTACCCCACCAATAATTAGAAAAGTTTGTAATGCCATGGAGACTGCTAATCCAGCAGCTACCATCATGCTAAAAGGCATAAGTGACAACATGGATGCACGAAAAGCACGATAAATCATAATTATATAAAACATGATGACGGCACCTGCACCCATAAGTCCCATCTCTTCTCCAATAGCTGCAAAGATAAAGTCTGTATGAACCTCAGGAATCATGGTGGGAAATCCATAAGTAAGACCGCTTCCTATGATCCCCCCCGAACCCAAGGCAAATAAGGATTGTACAATTTGATATGCTCTGCCAGAGGGATCAGACCAAGGATTAAGCCAAATATCAACTCGTACTTGAATATGTGAATAAAAATTATAACAAATTATGGAACCTATTAAGAATAAACTCATGCCAATTATCACATAACTGAATCTTCCACTAACCATATATGTCATAATAATTGCAAGACCGAAATATAGTAAAGCCGCTCCCATATCCCGCTGTAGAATGAACATTAACATTCCAATACTCCACACCGTAATAAGAGGCGCAATAAACCTTGGATGAGGTAATACAAACGGTCCATAATGCTTAGTAGCAAGAGTAAGTAATTCCCGTCTTTCACTTAGATAAGCCGCTAAAAATAATACAATAAATATCTTTGCAAATTCAGAAGGCTGAAATCTAATAGGCCCCATAATGATCCAATTTTTATTCCCGCCTATATCCACTCCAAATACAATTGCCGATAATAGTAAAGCTACACCAATAAATCCACAAAGGTACTTAAAATAAGCGATCTGCTCCAGTCGTCTAGAAAGAAATACCGAGACTACAAAAGCACCCAACCCCACACTTACCCATATTACTTGTAACATAAAAAGCTCTGGTTTTATTCTTAAAATAGTAATCAGCCCAAGTCCAACTAATACTGCTGCTAATGGTAAAAATAAAGGATCTCCAACATGTCCAGCTTTGCACAATACTGCGTTTACCATCATAAATCCTGTGAAAATAAGAACCGCTGCCCCTAAAACCTGATAATCAATAAACTCATGAGCTAAGCTAACTGCTAAAATTCCGTTCAACATAATTATACCAGCAACTACAAGCAAGTTACGCTCAAGTTGACGTATGTTAATCATATTTAAACATCCTCATTTTTTAATAGGATAGCAGTAATATTATCAAACCCACCAGCTTCTTTAGCCTGCGTGACTAATTGATCTAATATAGATGTCAAATCACACTCTTTGCTTTGCATTAGGGTGCCAATATCTTGTTCACTAACCAGATTAGTTAGACCGTCTGTACACATTAATACTATATCACCTGGTTTCCAATGTACAAAACCTGTATCAACTGTAATTAGACAACTAGTACCAACTGCACGAGTCAGCATATTTCTTTTAGGATGAACATATGCTTCATCTTTTGTTATATTACCGCTTTGTACCAGCTCCCAAACTAGGGAATGATCACTTGTTATTTGATGAAGTTTCTCATTACGCATCAGATAAATACGACTATCGCCAACATGGCCCCAATATATTGTTTCTCCATCAATATAAGAAGCCGTTACAGTAGTACCCATACCGCTAAATTCTTCTTTAGACAGTGCCATTTGGTAAATGGAGGTATTAGCCTGGGTTATCGCTTCTTTAAGCAATACTTCAAGATTATCCTTCCCCACATGCTCTTGAATATAACCAGTAACTGTGCTTACTGCAAGTTTACTTGCTATTTCTCCAGCAACATGACCTCCCATGCCATCAGCCACAATGAACAAATGCGGTGGATCGCAGATATAACTATCTTCATTTGTTTCCCTAACCAATCCAATATCAGAAATTACATGTGCCAGCAATACCCCTCACCCCTTAAAACTAAATGTTACCGCTCCAATTTTAATTAAATCGTCATTTTTCAATAAAGTCGCCTCTGCTATAGGTTGACCATTCAAATATGTTTTATTTGTACTATGTAAGTCCGTCAGCCAATACCCATGCTGATCCTTATTAATACTAGCATGTTCATGAGAAACAAACGAATCATCAATGATAATTCCATTCTGTTCATTACGCCCAAGATATATTGTATTTTCTAAAAAGAAACTAGTTTGAGTTAATTTGATATGCCCGCTATCAACAACTAGCAACTTAGCCGGTTTATGCAAATCTGATTTATTGATTCCATTCTTAGTCGATGAATTACTCCTTTGTCCAAATTGATTCAAATCAGTATATACACTCTTTATGACTTTGCTTAAAAAGTAATATATCAATCCAAGCAAACTGTATTGTAATATTATGCCAATAATATTCAAAACCAATCCTTTATTGGGCATTTAATTCACCTCATATAAGATAACCGTATTACCTACCTTTATATGATCACCCGTCTCTAATTCCTTACGCATAATCCGCTGATCATTAACATAGGTACCATTGAGACTTTTAGCGTCATATAATACGTGATTTTCATCTTCTAAAATCACATAGGCCTGTAACCGAGATGTATTTAAATCTGTAAGAGGTAATTCATTGCTGGGCCGCCGTCCAATATTCACCCTATTGGTCTGCATCTCAACTTTTACACCCGTGTCAGGTCCCTCTAAAACTTTCAATACACCAAGTAAGCAGGATTTAACCATAAAATTGCATTCTATTTTATCAAACACACGAGTATCCGACCCAACAGGACACACTGTATTCTCACTTACCATCTTTTTTTCCTCTGGTAATGGCTCGCTAAAGGAACTAACTACACGAAAATTTCCTTTAGCAATATTCTCTTCTTCATTAAATTCTATTACAGGTGTGCCGATAATAGTATATTGTCTCAGTTTTGCTTGTTCCATTACGTAAAGAGATAATTCATTACAAATAGACTGGCTATAGGAAGATATCCGACTATAATCCGCACTGTTTAAATAAACCATATACAAATTAGGGACATAGGTCTTTGATACACCAACTGTTTTTTCATCATCCATTTCCCTGACTAACTGCTTACCAATTTCAATAGGCTGCAAGCCACTGGAAAATTTTTTATTAAAAAAACCTTCAATATATTTTTCAAACATATTTTCCAAACCTCTTACAAACTTCATGACCATTACCTCACCAATAATTTAATCTATTTAATTATACGTTATATTATCAGCATAGTCAAAATAAGGTAATACCATCTTCTTTTAAAATAAATAAACTAAAATAAAAAAAGTAAGGTAATATTACCTTACTTCTGGGGCTTTATTTAATACCTTCTGCCTAAGCTGTCCACAGGCAGCACGTATATCTGTCCCCATTTCACGACGAACTGTAACGTTTATTCCCTTTTTTAGAAGAGTTTGTTCAAATTGTTGAACCCTTTTACTGTCAGGACGTAATAACCCACGTTCAATTACCGGATTTACAGGAATCAAATTGACATTGGCCAGCCGTCCTCGCATCAATATTGCCAATTGCTGAGCATGCTCTACTTTATCATTAAAATCTGCAATTAGTATATACTCATAGGTCACTCGCCTGCCTGTTTGCTTGGCGTAATTATCACCTGCTGCCATAACTTCAGGCAAAGAATAGCGACTATTAATTGGCATTAACTGAGAGCGTAATTCATTATTTGATGCATGTAAGGAAATAGATAAGGTTACTGGCAAGCCCTCTGTTGCCAGCTTGTCCATTTCTGGTACTAAACCAGATGTAGATAAAGTTATACTACGATAACTAAGATGAAGGCTATACTCTTCATGGCATAACCTAATAAATTTTAGTACATTGTCATAATTGGCTAAGGGTTCTCCAGACCCCATAATAACAATGGTATTAACAGTGGTTTGCTCTTGTTTTAATAAATTGTTAATGTACAAAACTTGCGCCAAGATTTCGCCACCAGTTAAATTTCTTATGACACCATTTAATGTGGAGGCACAAAATACGCATCCCATAGCACATCCAACTTGCGTCGATACACATACACTATTGCCATAAGGTTGACGCATTAATACAGTTTCTACAGCCATACCATCATTAAATTTTAATAAGTATTTACTTGTTTTTCCATCAGAGGATTGCTCTATAGCTTGTGTAGATACTGTGTTAATAATACAGTGCTCAACTAATATAGTTCTGTGTTTCTTCGATAAATTAGTCATATTATTAAAATCGTAAATACCATGCTGATACATCCATTTTGCAATTTGTACAGCACTGTATTTAGGTATACCATAAGGCTGAATCGTTAGTGCAATTTCATCTACAAACATTCCAAAAATATCAATTTTCATTTTACTCACCTATTTCACTCGCATTAAACGAGAAATGAAAAAACCATCCACATGATCAATATGCGGCCACAATTGAACCATATCCCCCTCGTATCCTTTAACAGGAAAGAAACCACCCGCATGTTCTAAAGTAAAGTCCTGATTTTCTTGCAAAAAAGCTTCTACAACCTTTTGATTTTCTTCTGGCTCTGTAGTACAAGTACTATATACTAAAATACCACCTAGTTTTACACATTCAGCAGCACTCTTCAAGATAGCCTTTTGCAACACAGGTAATTCTTTAAACATCGATTCATTCTTCCTCCAGCGGGAGTCAGCTTTACGCCGTAAGACTCCTAACCCAGAACAAGGCGCATCTACTAATACTCTATCAGCTTGCCTAGCATATTTATCACCTAACGTTGTAGCATCTACTGTTTGAGTATCAATAATAGTCAAACCTAATCGCTGAGCATTTTCCTGGGTAAGCAATAATTTATGTTCATATATATCCGTTGACAAAACACGGCCTCTATTTTCCATTAATGTTGCTATATGTGTACTTTTGCCACCAGGCGCACCGCAAGCATCAATAATAAACTCTCCTGACTTTGGAGCCAAAACATGAGCAACTAGCATAGAGCTTTCGTCTTGTATCTGAAATAGTCCCTCACGCAAGGATTTTAAAGTACTAAGTGCTGGATAACTATGGCATACTATGCCTTCAGGAGTCCACTTAGAAGGTTCCGCACTTACACCTTCTTGTTCTAAAATATTTAAGAGTTCTTCTCGGGTATTTTTTAAAGTATTGGTACGTAGTGAAAGAGGTGGAGTCACATTATTAATCTGACATAATTCTTCAGTCGCTTC
Source organism: Pelosinus sp. (assembly GCA_029239675.1). Taxonomy (GTDB): domain Bacteria; phylum Bacillota; class Negativicutes; order DSM-13327; family DSM-13327; genus Pelosinus. The sequence goes on from JARBUM010000066.1 coordinate 11,936, forward strand.
TGGTCCCAAGCGCTTCACCCATCGAGCCACCATCCATTGAGGATGAAAGTATTTTAAAGCTAAAAATTTAACAATGTTTTTTTCTCTTTCAGGATAAATTACTTTTTCCGGCCCGCGACCAGCATTTCTAAGCACCGCATTCACAAATTTCACAGTACCAATATGCCCATATTTTTTAGTCAACTCTACAGCTTGATTGCAAGCTGCGGATACAGGAACTTTAGACAAAAAGAAAATCTGATACATCCCCATGCGTAAAATATTTAAAATCACTGGGGCCACTTTATTCAATGACCTCGTTACATAATGACCTATAATCCAATCTAAGGTTTCACCCGCTTTAATCGTACCATATACTAATTCTGTAATAAAGCGACGATCTTGATCAGAAACTTTATGCCTATTCAACTCTCTTACCAGGGCAATATTTGCATAAGCATGATTACTGGTCACATCATTAATGACTTTAAGGGCAATTTCTCGTGCATCCATTTATTCACCTTTTAATACCTTTATTTTTTAAGAATAAAATCTTGTACGGCCTGTTCTACTCGCTTAACATCTATCCGAGTGTTACAGCATGGACCATTTGGTCGTTCATTTAAAACTCCGATCACCGGGAGTGGAAAAACATCTTGAATGCCACTTGTCAAGTCCCGCTCACAAGCTATGGCTAAGATAGCATGAGGACGTAAGGTTTTTACTACCTTACGAGCTAATGTCCCTCCATTAACAATTGCCACATGTACTCCAAAGGTTTCTGAGATAGTGAGCAAATCTCCTACTTGGCAAGCACCACACTTGCGACAATTGCTTATATCATGAGTTACTTTATATTGGCATAACTCTTGCTGAATACAATGTGGTGTAAGAATTAAAAGCTTCTCAGGTGCTACTTTAATACTTTTCTGTTGTATTAAATAATTGCTCACCTCAATAAAGGATCGTTCTACTCTTTCTTTTTCTACATCAAAAAGTTTACCAATTCGAATAGCAAGAGGAAATAATAAATTAATCGCAGACCAAGCTGGCCCTTGGAATAAAGATAAAGTAGAAAAGCCCAAAATAGCCAATATAATTCCACAAACTCCAATTCCAATAGCCAATATAAATAATGCCAGTAAAACACCAAGAACAACTGGCAAGTGGGAACTAATATTTGCTAATCCTGGGAAGCTTACCATCCACAAGCCATAAGTAGAAAGAGTTGCTACTAACAGACTGGCTAATATAAGCACCAAAAATAACCTTTTCTTCGGACGAGCCATCACCTCTATCACAAAAACTCACCTTCTATTCTAAGATATCGCCAACACTTAATCCATAACCACAAATAAAATCATTTGCATTCATACGACGTTTACTAGCAGGCTGAACTTCTAAGATTTCAAGCATTCCCTGCCCCGTTTCTACTACAAAGCCATCAGCTGTCATTTTAGCTATTCTACCTGGAATAGTTACTACATCATCGATCTGATAAACTCTAGTTTGCCAAGTCTTTAGAATTTTACCTTGGTAAGAGCAATAAGCGCCAGGCCAAGGATTAAGGCCTCTTACTAAATTATGAATAGCAACTGCCGACTCCTGCCAACGAATACCCTCTAGCTCCCTTGTTAACATAGAGGCATAGGTAGCACGCTTATTATCTTGCGCAATACGTGGAGCTTTCTTGTTAACAATCAATCTCATGGTTTCACTAAGTACTTTAGCTCCGACGTTCTTTAGTTTATCATGAATGTCTCCTGTTGTTTCCGTTTCGGCAATGGATACTTCTTCTTTTAATATCATATCCCCAGTATCCATACCAATATCCATATACATCGTCGTAACACCTGTAACTTTATCCCCTTTTATAACCGACCAATGGATAGGAGCAGCCCCACGATACATAGGTAATATGGATGCATGCACATTAACACAACCTAGAGGCGGTAAATCCAATATACTTTGGGGCAATAACTGTCCAAAGGCAACAACAACAATAACATCAGGCTTTAACAATAATAATTCCTGTTGAAAGCCAACATCTTTTACTTTATTAGGCTGCAATACGGGTAATCCATAGGCTATTGCTGCCTGCTTGACTGGTGATTCTGCCAGTTTTTGTCCTCGCCCTTTAGGTCGGTCAGGTTGCGTTACCACTGCAACAACATTATATCCGTCTTTAATCAATGTATCTAAACAAGGGACTGCGAAATCCGGCGTTCCCATAAATACTACACGTAAATTTGACATTTAGATTACCCCTTATGAATGGTTTGTGCTTTTTCAATAAATAATATGCCATCAAGATGGTCAATTTCATGCTGTAAGGCTCTAGATAATAAACCTTTTCCTGTAATACTTACATTTTTACCAAAACGATTTAATCCTGTCACAGTAACTTCGGAAAATCGTTCTACTTCACCAAAAACACCTGGTATGCTCAAACATCCTTCATTACCTAGTTCACAGCCTTCACTGCTCACAATAACTGGATTTATTAATTCAATCAGCTCGTCATCCACATCAATAACAATCACTCTAAGAGATACACCTACTTGTGGAGCTGCCAATCCTACTCCATCAGCATTATACATAGTCTGTGCCATATCATCAAGAAGCTTTCTTATTTTTTTATCAACATGAGATACAACCTCAGCTTTTTCTTTTAATACCTTGTCACCCGCTTTTCTAATTTCCATAATAGTTTAACAACCTCCTTGCTTGGATAAATCATGCCAAAATTCTATCATAGAACCATGTAAAAATCCACGTTTATACTAAACAATTTATTCTACATGATGCTAACAGGTTCAACATCAATAATAATATCTGGCTGCATCGTTAGCCCCATAGACGCAATATATGGTTTCACATCCATCAGGTTAGTTGCTTTTATAATAATATTCATACGAAAAATATCATTCATTTTAGCAATAGGTGCAGGAAATGGGCCTATTATCTCTGTTCGCTCATGGCCCTCTAATAAACCTCGCAATTCTTTGATTATCTGATTAGCTAGACCGCGGGCCTTACCTTCTTCTTGAGCCTGAACAGTTAATTTTAATATTTGCCCATAGGGAGGATAACAAAGAGCTTTTCGAAAAACAATTTCTGCCTCATAAAAACTTCGGTAGTCTTGCCTAGCTCCTGCCTGTACTGCATAGTGCTCAGGATTATAAGTCTGTACTATGACTTTACCTGGTTTATCACCACGACCAGCACGCCCCGCCGCTTGGGTTAGTAAGGCATAAACACGTTCCGCCGCTCTAAAATCAGGCAGATTTAATATGCTATCAGCAGCTATAATGCCAACTGCTGTAACGCTTTTCACATCGTGCCCTTTGGCCACCATTTGTGTACCAAGCAAAATATCATATTCACCTTTAGCGAATGAGTCTAAAATACGATC
>JARBUM010000236.1 GCA_029239675.1 Pelosinus sp.
TCCTCGATACGCATTGCAATGAATGCTTACATACAGCTCTGCACCTGAATGATTAATGATCTTAGCACGTTCTAATAAATCATTGCGTTTACCGCCCTTGCCTTTCGTATAATAATCCACATCGGCTTCTCTTGTGAGTATAACCTTTGCTCCATATTGCTGCAGAAGACTCGCTAATTTCGTCGAAATGGTTAAGGTAATCTCTTTCTCGTCTACATTATTCGCATTTGCCCCACTATCAATGCCACCGTGCCCAGGATCAATCGCAATCGTATGCCCAGCCAATACTGACATGTCCACATTTTCAAAATCATCACCTATTATATACTGCATTGCTAAAAAATGAAGTACAACCATAGTAACACTTAGCATGATGACTCTCTTCACACTGGCTTTTCGAACCAAAATGAGTCTCATATACACGAACAACTCCCTGCTTTCAAAAACTCCTTTACCCCATGACTAGGCCGCTCTAATTGCGACTAAGATTGGTAATGAAGCATTAACTCCATTACCAGTCAAATCTTCTTTATATCCTTATGCTTCCCTTTTTAGAATTATACAAGGAAAGCACATATAGCCAAACACCATATAGTGAGGTAAAATAACACTAATGAATCATAAGGAGGCTACCAATGAGGTTTCGTAGATTGCTATTACTCTCGATACTATTATTTGCTCTATCCTTTGGATGGGCTGGCGGCACCGATTACATAAAAGGACTTCTTCCTGCGATCCCCTCATCCCAAAGAATCACTACTCATTTAGCAAGTTCGTGGGAGCGCACCTATCGCATGATTGCTCTGAAAAGTGCTGTCAATGAAAAACTCAATAAGACAAATTATATCACCATACAATATATTCCTCTGGCTATGCAGCAAAGTATTATTGCAGTAGAAGACAACCGATTTTACCGCCATTACGGATTTGATATTGAAGGTATCCTAAGAGCCATGCTAGTCAACATGCAAGCAGGCGGCTTTTCTGAAGGCGGGAGTACGATCACACAGCAGCTGATTAAAAACTTATTTCTTACCCAAGAAAAAACCTATGGCCGCAAGGCCGAAGAATTTCTTCTCGCCATGAATATGGAACTGCGGTATTCAAAGGAAGAAATCTTAGAAATGTATTTGAATACGATTTACTTTGGATCTGGTGCTTATGGCATAGGAGATGCAGCAAAGATATACTTTGACAAGGCTCCTGTTAATCTTACGTTAGCAGAATGTTCTCTACTCGCAGGTCTCCCCAACGCTCCTTCCCTTAATTCTCCATATGTAGATTTTAATGCAGCAAAACAAAGACAAGCCATTGTGCTGTCTGCCATGGCTCGCCAAGGATATATCGGCTCCCAAACAGCAGAGGAAACAAGACTTACCCCAATTAAACTGGCGAAGTAACGTAAAAAAGAGGCCAATGGCCTCTTTTTAATTAAAATAATTTTTGATAGGTTTCCAGTCTGGGTTGCCTGCATCCATTTTGTCATGTACTGTCGTGCGGGAAGCACGTTCAATAATAAATTCCCTAATATATGTATCTTCATCAATATTCTCAATATCTTTAATCAGACGACCTTCATCTTGGATGTTGAAGGCAATCAGCGTATAATATTTACCGCCTGACAATTCTCTAATGAGTATACCCATACCTACAGGGGACTCCCCTTCTTGGAAGTTTCGGCTTATTGAACTGTGAGTTGCAAAGAAATTCGCTTTTGGTGCTTTTGTTAAAGCATATACTTCGGGGAAGTATAATTTAAACTCTTTTATTGTAATTGGCATATCTGGGGTAAACCGCTGGGCTGCCACTACTGCATCAGGCTTATTATTTGCATACATGACTTCCATCTGTACGCCTATTCCATGGCGACTAAAGGAATAACGATACGATGCAGCTTTTGCTTTTTTATAACCTTTCGCTTCCCAATCGGCTCTTGTCCACAACTGATTGTCAGAATCAATCACCAAGCGATAGTCTCCATATTGTTGCTGAATCGACTCCCTGTTGTCATCCAAGCTAGCAAAGGCTACACTAGAAAGCATCAACAACATTGAAAAAACTAACATTACTATGATTTTTCTCATAAACTAACCCCTTCCATTCTTATATCATTACTCTTTATTATTATACCTTACCTGTCATATTTCCTGCTACACAGAAGAAAAACACTCCTGCATCCCATTGTTACCAAAGATTAATGAGTTATCACTAATAGGTCAAAAAGAACCGCCTTACTTCATTTTAAAAGTAAGGCGAATTTTACGAATAAGAGCGAATACTGTCTTTAAACGCGATCCGAATGAGTTAGCCAATAGATACACAAAGCAGCAGCGACAATGATAATACATCCTACTTCAAGCGCATCAGGCACATCCAGCCACATTATCTCCCCTCCGTCATTTTGAATACACTTTTTATATACATACTTTATTTATCATTTTTTTATAACATAATTTTCAAATATAAAAGTACCGCCTCACCCAAAAGATAAGACGGAGGTTATATAAATTAAAGAGCCACCTTCGTTAAAAAGGCGATTTTTCACCGATCATTATGGAATATAACGAATCGGTACAAAATCAATCCTCCTGAATATATTAGAAGTGTTAACACGGAAAGATTAGGAGGGGAAAAAACCATGAATTGCAATATAGCCCCTAATGGCATTGCATTTGGAATTCCAAATCTTGAGGAATTAGAAAAAAAGGCTTGTAAAACGATTGAACTTCCTGCATTAGCTACAATTAATGGTAATGCGATTGCATTTTTCACAATGCTCGTGTTAAAAGAAATCCTTAAACAACAGTCTGCTAATCCTATCAACAATTTGACTAATATCATTGCACTCTCCAATAGCATCGCTGGTTTAAACAGCAGTATAAAGATCATTCAATAGAAAAGCAACGCACACGAAAATATTATTACTATCGTATCGCCTCAGACAAACTCCCTCTGCAAAAGGGAGTTTTCCTTTTACCGGAGGACACCCCTAAATCTACCAACAGTGATCATGTTGAATGAAGAATAAAAACCGTTGAGATTCTTATCCTCTAAAAAACAAAAACGCCCTACAGGACGCTTAGTTTACACTATAATTCTGGAAAATCATCAATCTTATCCATATCTTTTAAATGTTGTATTGCTTCAGCTCGTGTTGTTCCAATAATTTTACCTTGCTTTGT
>JARBUM010000013.1 GCA_029239675.1 Pelosinus sp.
ATTGTTTGTAAATAGCAATTGCTATTTTATATTTGCTTTCAATAGTTACTACTTCGGCAAAAACTCAATAACTCCCTCTCGATTCCTCAGTTTTGTATACCTTTTTCCCTGCCATTAAATCACAGGTACTGCATTTCATTAAAAAGAGAATAAAAAGATTAAAATATAGATGCCATTACTTAACCATAGTCATATCATATATCGAAATACGGCAAAGCCGTTAGATAGGAGGTAGGACTATGGAAAAGGCTAAAATACGACACCTTTTTCCAGGTGGGAATACACCACAGGGCTTCTTTTCTTACTATAACTACATAATCTCAAACGATGCAAACCGTATATTTATACTAAAGGGGGGACCTGGTACTGGCAAGTCAACATTTATGCGTAAGATCGGTGAGGAGTTGGTAGCGCAAGGATATGATGCCGAGTTTCATCATTGCTCCAGTGATAATAACTCTTTGGACGGTGTGGTCATACCTAAACTGAAAGTCGCACTCATCGATGGCACCGCTCCCCATGTTGTCGACCCCAAACTTCCCGGTTGTATCGATGAAATCTTGCCTCTTGGAGAATATTGGGATGAACAAGGCATCTTAGCGCATAAAGCTAACATCATGGCTTGCACTGCTGAAATAAGCAAAAATTATCAGCGAGCTTATCGATTGCTGAGGGCTGCCAAGTATATTTATGAAGATTTTGCTGCCATAAATACCGAGGCGTTAGATATTCTGAAAACAAACCAGGTTGCACATGACTTGATTGAGAAAATATTTAATGACTCCAAAAAGTCAGGGTCAGGGAAAATACGCAAGCTATTCGCCTCAGCCATAACACCTGATGGCCCTGTGAACTATCTTGAATCTTCCGTTTGGAGTGTAGGAACATGTCACGTAATAAGCGGCGATCCAGGTACAGGTAAAAGCACAATTATCCAAAAAGTTATTAATACTGCTGTAACTATGGGTTTTGCTATTGAGGTCTATTATTGCCCTCTAGATCCTGAGAAGCCTGAACATGTGGTTATTCCTGAATTAAATACAGGGGTGACTACTTCGAATATTCCTCATATATACAGCCCCCCAAAAGGCAACCTTTTTACTTCTGTAAACATGAATGATTATTTGAACTCCTCTATCACCGGAAAATACCAAGAAAATATCAGCTACGATCAACAGATGTTCTGGGAACTTTTTGGAAAAACCATAGGGTGTCTCAAACAATCAAAACAACTCCATGATCAGCTTGAGAATTACTACGTCCCTTATATGAATTTCCAAGGCATTAATGACTTAAGAGAAAAAACCATGAAACGCATTTTATCATATCAGAATTAGCTATTCCTAGATCCCCCTCCTGCTTATCTAGTTGATACTCTTGCAGGAGGGGGATCTTCTTGAATTTTTAGAGGTTCCTTTCATAACTATAGCCGCAATCTAATCGTACATCTTTCTATGGGCAGGATTACGATTTAACTGATGTTTATATTGATTATTTGAATACAAATTATAATGACAGAACCACCAATCAAAACAATTAATTTCGCCATACTGTTCTTCATGTAACCTTTCCTTAGCCATTTTTTCTGTATTTGCTGGAGGTATAATCACATCACTGCCAATTAAGTTATTCTGAGGCCAATTTGCCGGAGTGGCTACTTTATATTGATCTGTTACTTGAAGCGCATGTATCAATCTTAAGATTTCACTAATATTTCGCCCAACTTCCTGAGGATAATATAGTATTGCTCTAACTATTCCTTTATTGTCAATAATGAACACAGCTCTAACAGTATTTGTACCTTTATTGGGATGAATCATACCAAGTCGCTTTGCAACATTCCCCTGCTCATCGGCGATGATTGGAAATTGAATTTCAACCCCTAAATTGTCATTTATCCACTGAATCCATTTTAAATGAGCAAAGACTTGGTCTATGGATAATCCAATTAACTCCGTATTTAATTTACAGAAATCTTCACGTCTGGTTTCAAATGCTACAAATTCCGTGGTACAAACAGGCGTAAAATCACCAGGGTGACTAAAGAGCATTAGCCATTTTCCCGAATAATCCGTTGGTAATTTTATGTCTCCTTGGGTAGTCTTTACTAGCATTTCAGGAAATCTATCTCCTATTAAAGGCATTCTTTCCTTAGCCATAGCATCCACCTTCTTTATCCTCCTTAACCTTCATAATTTTTATGTATAATATGAATTCTTCAAGCTAAAAGTTCAACTAAAGAGGTATGGCAAAGTATTTTGCATTAAAAAAGAAGCTGGTCGCAAAGACCAACTTCTCTCATAAACCTAGCTAACATCTTACATCTTGATGTCTTTTCATCCAAAAGACATCACTTCACTCATGACTATATACACATGTGCTTAGAAATTTGCTGGGAGAGCAGCCAACGTATTTTTTAAAAACCTGAATAAAATACTTATAATCCTGAAAACCTACTGCTTTAGCAATTTCATAAACTTTCATCTTCTCTTGTTTCAACAGTTCAACAGCCTGCAGTACACGGTAACGGTTCAAAAAATCGTTAAAAGTATAGTTAGTTTCCTTCTTGAACTTTGCGTTTAGATAAGTGCTAGATAGCCCGTATTTTCGGCTGAGATCATTGAGGGAGATCTTTTGACTATAGGAAACTTTAATATACTCTAGCATCTTGCTGACATATTTGGTCTTGGAGCTTTGCATCCCTTGTGCATCTAGTATTGGGTCTATGTGTATTTGATCCTGGGACTTTATGAATTCTCGCATTTTTTGATTGGCTTTGATCTTACCCGTCAATTTCTCAATGGTTTGATAGAGATGTTCAAAGTCGATGGGCTTGAGTAGGTATTCGGTAACATTGAGTGTAATCGCCTTTTTTGCATATTCAAATTCACTGTAACCTGAGATAATGATTGCTTCATATCCATATATATTTATACTTTCTTCAAGCATTTGTATACCGTTCTTAAAGGGCATTTTCACATCGGTAATCACAATATCCGGGCATATTTCCTTAATCTTCTCAAGCCCTTCCTCTCCATCAGCGGCCTCACCTGCAACAACGCAATTTACTTTCAGCCAATCCACCATAAAAATCAGCCCTTTACGGATTGTGTCCTCGTCTTCTACAATCAAGATCTTATACATGATCTTCCTCCATCATAATCGGTATCTTAAGTTCCACTCTTATCCCTTTACCATAGATACTTTCAATGCTCAGGCCATATTCCTTGCCATACAGTAATTGTGCTGACCGATGGACATTATACAATCCAATACGTTTGGGTACTGCATTCTCATCCTTAAGTAATTCTCGCAGGGAGACAATCTGTTCTTCCCTCATGCCTGGTCCATCGTCTTCAACGCAAAGAACAAAGTGATTATCAAAGGCCCGTCCAGTGATCTGTATCCTTAGTTTTTTAGCGTTTTCCAAACCATGCACCACACTATTTTCTACAATAGGCTGGATGAACAACTTTGGTACTTTGCACTGCATAAGGGATTCTTCAATCTCGATGTTATACGATAAACGCTGGTTATATCGCATTTTTTGCAGTAGGAGATAATCTTGCACATAGCCGATATCAGTTTCTAGTGAAACATGTGTGCTGCCATAGTTAATGCTATAGCGCATAAGATTTGCAAAGGAAACTACCATCTTTGAGGCCTGGGCTGGATCGATTAAGATTACATAGCGCAAGGTTTCCATTACATTGAACACAAAATGGGGGTTGAACTGCCCTTTCAGATGTTTGACTTCCATCCAACGCTTTCGTTCGGCGAGTTCATTATTGTTCTTTATTAACTGTTGAATTTTGACCATCATGTTATTAAATTCATCATACAATGTTTGAAACTCATCAAAGGTTTGTGACTTGATTCTGTAATGAATATTGCCATTCCGACACTCACTTACTGCATAAAGTAGTTCATCAATGGAACGTAGATTTCTGGTAGTTACCTTATCTGCCAGCACTTGCACAAGCAGGATTAGAAAACAGCTCATGCCAAACAAACAAATCCCGCCAAATTCAGCAAGTTGTTTCTGTTTGGCAACGGAAGTCATGGTGATGATCTTGAAACCACTCTCTGCCAAAGTACTGTTGGTGACATAGTAAGGCTTTTGATCAATCATCGCCGAGGCTTCATCCTCCTGATCAGACTTATATTTTCCCATTGAATCGATAATTAAATTATTGGTAGAGAAAATAACATTATTAAAACGATCAGTTATGATGATGATATCCGCATCCCGATTGCGCATAAATTCACTAAGACTGTCCTCCTGTAAGCAAAAGATCATATAGCCTAAAATCTGCCCACTGTCCGATAAGATAGCTCTTGCAAACATCAGGTCTGACCTTTGTCCATTATCATAGGGAATTCGAATAGCCCCGCTGTAGGTTACAGTGGGATCACTGTTTAAACGGGTAAAGGCATCTTTCACTGTACCGTTCGCCAAAAACAACATTTGGTTTGTTTTATACAGGTTAGTAGAGACAATACTACCATCATTTTTTAGCAAAACAAAGTTTGATTTAATTTGCTGCATAAGACAGAATTTATATAGCAGACGGTTAACTTCATTAAGATCTCCCTCATTTAACATTACTTTCTTGATTTCATCATTGTCTGCGAATTCTTCAATGTTCTTTTCATAGATTGTGTACTGCTCGCCAACAAAATTGCTCACCAACTGATTGCAGTCTTCGTTGGCTTTTGTGACAAAAAGCCAGAAGTTTAGCATTATAAAGACGATGAATAAAATAAACATCAACACAATCATCGCTACTGTATACCTGATAAACAGGCGCTTCATATAGTCTTTAAATTTTGCGACCTTACGCATACTTTCTCCGCCTCTTTCTCGCTTTATGATCATTTTGATAAAATCAAGGCTATTACTCGTACCATTATAAAACAGGGTCCCAATGAATTGGAACCCTGTTTTATAAAATCTATTAAATACTGATGTCGCGCTTGCCTGTAAGTTTAAAGAATAACAGTAGCGAAACAATGGAGGTGATGGTAAGTATGGTGGAATAGGCCGACGCATTTCCGTAATTGCCGCGTATGACCTCTGTATATATGGAAACGGTAAGTGTCTGAGTGCTGTTTGTATAAAGAATAATCGAGGAGCTCAATTCACTAATTACAGTCACCCAGCTCATAATTGCGCCAGCTAGAACACCTGGCATCATCATTGGCACTGTAACTTTGGTAAATGACTTCATTTCCGAAGCTCCCAGGGAGATGGCTGCTTCTTCCATACTAGGGCTGATCTGCCCAATAATCGCTGTACTTGACCGAATGGTATAAGGCATCCTTCGAATAGCAAAGGATATGATTAGAATCAATGCAGTGCCACTGAGGAGAAGGGGCGGATTGTTAAACGCAAATAAGAAAGAAATCCCAAGCACTGAACCAGGAATGATATAAGGGAACATGGTGATAATATCCAGTGCGCTGTTTAGCGAGCTCTTCTTGCGTACTGTGAGATAGGAAATTAGAATACCCAGTACCACGATTATGGAAATGGATACAAGGCCAAGCATATACGTGTTCCAAATAACATCATTATCCTTGGAGAACAGCGTTGCTTGGTAGCTTTGTAATGCAAAGCCTTCAGTAAATACCTGTCCGCCGTTACTCTTCAAAAATGAGGTATAAATGACCACTACCTGAGGCAAGATCGCCAATCCTACCACCAAATAGATAAATGCATGAGACAGCATATTTTTCACACCTGTGACCTTCTGAGCTACCATGGGCTTAAGGGCCGTCATTGCATAGGTATTACGGTTAGCAAAGAAACGCTGTGCCAAGAATATCATTATGGTCATCATGATGACGATGACGCATAGTGCAGCTGCAAAGCCATCATCTCCACCAACTTCGCTCATGAACTGGGTATAGATCAGCACCGGAATAGTCTTAAACCCTTCGCCGATCAACATCGGTGTCCCGAAGTCTGCAAACACGCGCATGAAGATTAAAAGTGAACTAGCCAGCAATGTAGGCATTACCAGAGGCACAATAATTTTTGTTATGCGCTCAAAGCCGCTACAACCCAAGCTTTCCGCAGCCTCATTAAGAGAATTATCCAGATTTTTCAGCGCACCTGATACGTACATATACACCAACGGGAAGGATTGTAGGGTAAATACCAATACAATACCTGCAAAGCCGTAGATACCATCAAAATTAATACCAAAAATAGTATTTATCCAATTCGTTACTACGCCGTTACGTCCCAGCATTTGAATCCATGCATAAGCGCCAATAAATGGTGGTGATAAGTAAGAAATGACAATTAGGATATCTAAGAGTCCACTTCCCTTAATTTTTACACTTCGCATTACGTATGCCATAGGGAGTCCGAGGGCAGCCGCAAGCAAGGTCGCACAAATAGTAACTTGAAAGCTATTTACCAACGTACTCCAATAAAACTTTCTAGTGAAAAATTTAGTCAAATAGTTCATTGTGAAATCTCCGGACTGGGGGTCAATCACACTTTTACACAAGACCAACACCAGGGGATAAATAATAAATATGGTAAATATTGCTAGAATAACTAGACTAAAGGAAGTCCAAATGGTAAAACGCTTTTCACCGGCGTAGTTCATTTTATTCCACCTCTAATTAGCGTGGTTTTATTTTCATGGTTGAATACATTGATCTTCTGTGGCTGCACGGTGAGAATAATTGGGGTATTATCAGGAATGATATCCTGCTCATCTCGATCCTGAATAACCTGAATATCCTGACCATCCTCAAGTTGGACGAAATAATGGGTAGTCAAGCCGAGGAACACACTGCTTTTAATGATTGCCTTCAACCCCTCGCCACTAGTATTGATCAGAAACTCTTCTGGACGTACTGAAACCAATACCTTCTGCCCACTTTCTGCTTCATGGCTAATGTTTTTCATATCAACGCGATATCCATTTTTAAATGAAATAACTGTCTTGCAGTCTTCATTTTTGACAATCTGAGCATCTATGATATTCGAAAGACCAATAAAGGTAGATACAAAGGTATTCGCTGGCCGTTGATAAATATTTTTTGGGCTGTCGATTTGCTGGATAACGCCATTGTGCATAATCGCAATTCTATCTGAAATCGCAAGGGCCTCTTCCTGATCGTGGGTGACATACACTGTAGTAATGTTGATCTGACGTTGAATACTCTTAATTGCGTTACGCATTTCTACCCGCAGCTTTGCATCGAGATTGGAAAGTGGCTCATCCATCAATAACACTTCAGGATGGATGACAATTGCCCTTGCTAACGCAACGCGCTGTTGCTGTCCACCTGAAAGCTTCACTGGCATTCTGTCTTTAAGATGATCTATCTTGACGATTTTCAGAATCTCATCAACCTGCTTATCGATCTCGCTTTGTGGAATTTTCCGCATTTTCAGGCCAAAAGCAACATTATCTTTCACCGACATATGAGGAAAGATTGCATAGTTCTGAAATACCATGCCCATGTTACGATTATTGGTAGGAATATCATTGATTACACGTCCATCAACTTTAATGATCCCCCCCTCAATGGAATTAAAACCGATAATCATACGTAACAAAGTGGTTTTCCCACAGCCCGAAGGCCCTAGTAAAGTGAAAAATTCCCCAGGCTCTACGCGGAGCGAAAGCCCATTAATTATAATATCATTGCCATATTTTTTGACAACTTCTTCGATGTCTATTGAAACACTCATCCCAATCCCTCCTAACCTGTTATTGTCTATAGTACATTATTTGTTATGTCTGCAGGTCTCCCATAGAAAAAGGGCCACTGCGCTGTATGACTGTTAAATCGCAAAGGCCCTTTTATATGAGGGAAAATCCTCTATCTTTACTACTATGTGTTACTATTTCATGGACTTTTCAAGGTGTTCAGTGAATCTTGCAGTGATTACATTCTTGTTCTGGGATACCCAAGCTTCATCGTAATTCTTGAACAACTTAATGGAAGCTGTCGGTGTCATATAATCGGCTAATTTCACATCTTTTCTGAGAGGGCGTACAGTAAGTTCTTGCCCAACCTGCTCTTGGATTTTTTGTGAAAGCATAAAGTCTACAAATTTTTTGGCGTTCTCAGGGTGTTTGCTTCCCTTGATGATTTGTACAGATTCTCCAGGGAAAATTGCCCCTTCTGCTGGGAATACAACCTTCACCGGTGCGCCATTTTTAACATAACTCGCCGCAGGGTCTTCCCATGTTAAACCTACAGTATATTCACCATCAGCGACACCTTTATGTACTGCACCAGAACTGTTAAGCATCTTTCCATTGAGATTTGCAATAAATTTATCCACGAAAATCCACGCCTCATCTGACATCGGATCTCCATTTTTTCCATTAGCATAAAGCATAGCCATTAACGATTGAAAAGAGGAACTTGAACTCACTGGATCACCAAATGCAATCTTGCCTTTAAGGGCTGGATTGAGCAGGTCAGCGAAGCTATCCATCTTCATATTGCCAGCTAAATTCTTATTAACAATAATAACGGTAGGATCAGCAAATGCAGCTGAAAAATAACCGGATTTGTTTTTAAATGCATCACCCATATTTTTATCTTCTGGGGAAACATACTGCATAAATAAATCTTTAGAAGACTCTAGCATAGTCTGATCAGCTGCCCACAAGATATCACCTAAGGGATTATTTTTCTCTGAGGCAACGCGTTTTTGCAGTGCACCTGTACCTGCTACAATCATCTCTACTTTGATGCCAGTTTCCTTCTCGAATTTCGGAATGACAAGATTGTTTAGACTTTCACTGCGTGCAGTGTAAACGGTAAGTACTTTTTCTTCTTGTGCTGCAGATGATTTTGGTTTTTCCGAGGATCCAGAGCCGCAACCTGCCAATAGAACAGATACGGATGTCACAGCAAGTACCATTGCCATTGCCTTTTTAAAACGCTTCATATCTTTCCCTCCTAAAATAAAAATAATTACGAATATTCTTTCACCTTTTATTCTATCACTCTGCCCATCATTGTCTATCCGAGAAAACGAAACAAACATCTAAAATACACAACTAAAATACAAATGGAAGTCTTATTCTATTTCCCCAAAATAGATGAATTTTAGGCAAAAAAAATACTACTTGTTATCTACATAGGAAAACAAGTAGCGTGTTACGTTAACGAATTTCTTGCCAGCCCTGAATATCTGTAATACCTAGACCTGGTGCATCAGAAATAATAATTTGATTTCTATTAAAGCTAACTCCACCGATTACTGGATCTGTGGCTAATAATACGGCTGCATCCAAATCTGTTTTTGTAATGATTTTCTTTCCGCCAGCGATGCTAGCAGCTGCCGTTATCCCCACTTTACTTTCCAGCATACAGCCCATCATGCATTGTACCCCCATGGTTTCTGCAAGATTGGCAATCTTAATGGCATTATGCAATCCGCCCGCCTTCATCAATTTTATGTTGATAAGATCACAAGCCCGCATACTCAAAAGAGTAAATACTTCATAGGGGCCAAAAGAGGATTCGTCTGCCATAATATTTGTCTCAACATTATCTGTCACATATTTCAGTCCGGCAAAATCATGGGCTTTTACTGGTTGCTCAATAAGTTCAATATCGAGACCCATGTCCTCAAATTTCCGAATAATGCGCACAGCCTCTTTTGGTAACCACCCTTGATTGGCATCAAGGCGAATTTTAATTGTAGAATCAACAGACTGGCGAATAGCCTTGACCCTTTTAATATCCATGTCCACGTCTGTTCCTACTTTGAGTTTCAATTCAGTATAACCTTCAGCTATGGCTTCCAATGAATCCCGTACCATCTCCTCTGGTGCATTTACACTGATCGTCAGATCGGTGGTCAATGTATTACTATAACCGCCAAAAAATTTATAAAGAGGAATTCCATATAACTTACCAAATAAATCATGTACGGCAATATCAAGAGCTGCCTTTGCCGAATGATTATTCCGCATAGCCCCCTCAATAGTTGTTAGGATTGTTTCAAGGTTATCAACTTCCATTCCAACAATCTTAGGACCAAGAGTATCTCGAATAGCTGCGATAACCGAGTCCTGGCTATCACCAGTTATCACTGCCGTCGGTGGTGCATTCCCATAACCAACTTCACCGGTATCCGCTATTACTTTAACAATAATGTCTTCTGCTGAATACACTTCACGTAATGCTGTCTTGAACGGTTTCTTTAATGGGATACTCACTTTACCAATCTTGATTTCTTTGATTTTCATATGATTTCTCCTCTTTTTCAGTTGTTCTTATGACTCTCCCCGTAACTGGAATATATTGATAAACAACTTATAGTGTAATATGGACACATTTTGACAAATATTATTCTAACTATATCTTTCTAGCATTTATATTGATTTTCCTTTAGAATAGGCAAGTTGTCAAGGCATGGAAATACAAACCACCTTGAATATTTCTTATAATTCAGATATTTATGTGGATACCCCATAGTAAATAAATCCTAGACTTCACCCCCATTTGAGTAAAATCTAGGATTTATTATTTTTATTCTTTTTTACAAAAAAATTCTATATTTTAACTATCCTGATAGTGCCTTGCAATTCTTCCGCCATTCGTGCTAATGCCTGACTAGATGATGCTATTTCTTCCATAGAGACTGATTGTTCTTCTGTGCTTATACTTTCTAGATTATTAAAGAAAAGTTGGCCGTAAGGCCAACTTTTCTCATCTTACTTTTTATTCCCGTGACCTTTGCTATTTTCATGCTTATCGTCACGTTTATCATCTTTCTTATTGCCTTTTCCATGGTCTTTCTTATCATCCCGGTCGTTGTCCCGATCTCTATAATCATTATCATGGTGATTTTTATATCTATCATCATGATGATCATAATATCTGTTATCATCATCAATTTCGACGTATATGACATCAACACCGCGTCCGTGGGCAGCATTAATCGTATCATAATTACCTTTTTTAAGATCCTTCACCTTAACTCCGTAAAACTTAGCTATCTCACCCCATCCCATGTTCTTATGGCGAAGTTCACTGATTTCATCTACAGACCTACCAGAGTAAATGGCTGTAGCATAGATTAGTGAAATATCGCCAAGACCAAAATCAAAATCAGCTCGTAGCCGTATGATCTCCGATGCAGCAACTGGGCGATGATAGGTGGATGATAAGGCTTGTGCAAATCTGATGTTATCACCAGATAATCTGGTGTTGGAAGATGAAATATCAACATCACCAACCGAAAGGTTAATCGTTGAGTTAGTTACTGAGGCAGCGTCAACGACTGCGGGGGTAATAAATGCTAGTGTCGTTGATAGGGCCACTGCAGCAGCATAGCGTCGTAATGTCATACAAATCCCTCCTAGGTTTAATTACCTTCATTCTATCATTAAGACTGACTGGTCAGCCAGTGTCGAAAGTCCTATCTTTTTCCAAAGGAAAAATGTAACACGGTCTTGAGAAAGTGCATCTATCAACTAACTATGATTTAGGTTAAGTTCAATACCTAGATCTTAAACAATCTGATAGCCCCTTGCAGCTCTTCTGCCATTCGCGCTAACGCCTGACTAGATGATGCTATTTCCTCCATGGAGGCTGATTGTTCCTCAGTAGCTGCCGAAACAGTCTGGGTTTGCCCTGCAGTGTCTTTGCTAACTCTGTCAATATCCTGTACCGACGACACAATTTGTTGGCTTCCAGCAACCATTTCCTGGATTGCAGCCGTGATTTCCCTGATTTGAAATGAAACATCACCTATAAGAGTTACGATCTCTTTGAATGCTTGTCCAGCATTATTTACCACTTCAGCCCCTACTTTGACCTCATGGGTACCACCATTCATTGCATCCACGGCCCGATCTGTCTCAGCCTGAATTTCACCTATAAGGTTCGCGATCTCTTTGGCAGCCTCTTGAGATTGTTCCGCCAGCTTGCGAACCTCTTCAGCGACTACTGCGAAACCTCTCCCCTGCTCGCCTGCCCGCGCAGCTTCAATAGCTGCATTTAACGCTAACAAATTAGTTTGCCCGGCAATCCCCGATATAGTATCCACAATTTGCCCAATCTCTTTGGAGCGTTCACCTAGGTCCATCACTACCTGTGCCGAACTTGATACAGAAGTCTCGATACTTCCCATTTGTCTCATGGCAGCATCCACTGCTTTTTCACCTTGCTTTGCAGCACTGGCAGTCTTATCCGCCACACTTGTTACTGCATTAGCGTTGGCTGCTACCTGCTGAATACTGACGGACATCTGTTGCACCACAGTTGTAGTCTCATTGGCCGTAGTCAAAGATACTTCGGCTCCCCTAGCCACATCGGTGATTGCTATCGCCACCTGATTGGCAGCCTGAGCTGACTGCTCAGCACTAGCTGTAAGTTCTTCACTAGAGGCCGCAACCTGCTCTGCAGATTCAGCGATCTTTTTCATAAGGGTATTCATACTACCTCGCACATTTTTCAGAGCATCAGATAATTGGCCAATTTCATCTGCCCTGGACAACCGATGCTGTCCTTCTCTAAAATCTCCCGCAGCCAATTCTTTACATTCTTGTACCATTAACTGTAGAGGCTTTGTTATGGATCTGGTAATTTGCCACCCACTCAATCCCAATACAAGAAATGCGCCTATAATACTTCCAATTGACATCTTCATAGCTCGCTCAAACATTGCATCATTTTCCAGATTCGCCTGTTCCGACAACTTGTCAAAATAGTTAGCCAAATCCCGCAAATTGTTAGCAAATTCTTCTGCAACCGGTGCAACCTGGGAATCATACAAAGCGTAAGCTTCCGCATTTTTATTTTGTGTTGCTAATTCAATAACTTGCCCCCTGACTTCGCGATACTTTTGCCTAGAAACATTCACTTTATCCAGTAATTCTTTAGCCTTAGCATCCAGGTTAAGCTTGCCGACTTCTGCAAGATTATCACCAACTGTTTTTGTCCGATCACTAACATATTTCTGTAACTCCTGATTCTTCTTAGCATCTGTCGTAAGCATCAATTCCAGTACTGCACCATTCATTCCTCTGACATGAGATCGGTTTTCATTCAGCAGTTTCACTGGTATCAGTCTGTCATCATACAAAGTATCCATTGCTTTATTTGACTGCTGTAAATAATAATACCCTGTATACCCTATCCCACATAAAGCTACGAACGCAATTAGGATGAGTATACCTAATTTATAGACCATTCTAATATTCATAAACCAATTCATTGCATTTTTCCCCTTCTTCCATTTTTTAACCATTTAACAACATCCACGTCATGCCTGCTTACCAGACCAAAGTGCACTTAGTTGGTAACCACCATAAGCTTTCCTGCCATACTACTTATTTTTATCTTATTCTCCACTATCTACCATTTCCCTGCTTGTAATTGCAGTATTTTGTCGATTTTCGTCATTAATTGTTTTTTTGCAACAAAGTGTATATAACACAAACACTCCTGCATTTTTTCTACAAAATTCTGCAGGAGTGCTTTAGGGTAGTTTTTTTGTTTTCTACTCAGCTGGCTTTTTATGGGGTTCCGTATGAATCATAACCTGAATATGGGGATTGATTGCAGCTTTTAGTTTTGCTTCAATTCCATGCACTAGCTTATGGGATTCTTCGAAGCTCATCTCAGAATCAATTACTATATGCATATCGATAAATAACTCGTTTTCGCTGCCTCTACTTCTAATTTCATGCACATCTATCACTTGTGTAAAACCCATCGTAACACTTTTAATCAACTCAATGTCAACTGCTATCTTATCTACGAGTATCTCACTATTCGGCTTAATGATCTCTATCGCGGCATGAACAATAAATCCACAGACAACAATCGACATTATGGGATCAATGATTGGCGGTGCTCCCAATTTAATACCGATCAAGGTCAGCAATACTCCCAACGAGACATAAATGTCACTTTTAGTATGCAATGAATCTGAAATTAAAATATAGCTATTCAACCGCTTTCCTTGCTTATTCTCATATACGCATATAACAATATTAGTCACAAGGGTCGCGATCAGAACTGCTATTGTTTCTACGCCAAATTGCGGGGTGACAGGTTCGATGATTCGTTGTATGGCTTCCAGCCCAATCTGAACTGCAATCACCAGTAGCATCCCCCCAATGAATAGCCCTGTCAGAAATTCATATTTTTTATGACCGTAGGGATGGTCTGAATCAACGGGCTTAGTGGCTAAACCAATACCAATCAGCCCAACAACGTTCGATACCCCGTCACTTAGAGAATGAAAGCCGTCTGCTGCCACACTGGCGCTTTGGATAATGCTACCGATTATTATTTTGGTTACTGCAACGAACAGATTAGCAAAAAGAATTTGCCAGAGGACTCGTTTTACTTGTTTCATGGAATCTTGAACCATCTCGTTGATCTCCCTTCCTTGAATTCAAGTTTCAGCATCAGCAAGAGTACAAAAAAACACTGCTAAGCGATAAGACAAGGGACGGTGATTGTGTCTTACCTAATTGCTTCAATCTTTTATGGAATATCAATACACTTACTACCTTTTTATAATATTTACGATAAGAACACCAGACTCCTGCTAATTTCTCATAATTAACAGGAGTCTCTTCATTATTAAAATGCAGATGTAGCCATGAAACCGGCCTCATTGCCCTATACTTTCATTTCCTTCGTAGCACGCGCTGTAATTACCTGCTAGATAGTAATTCTTTGCAAACATATTCAAGGCTCACATCAAGAACAAGCACATTTCTTGAATAGTTTTATACCAAACTCTCACCCTGCCTCAAAGCCACTTCCTAACACGGAAGCCAGCAAAGAATACGTGCAGGATACATGACTTCTTTAGGCAAGTTGCCCTCATATCCATACAAAAGAATCTAGGCTTCACCATTAGATGGGCGAAGCCTAGACCCTTTTACAGCATTTACACTTGTATAACGCTAGCTAACCATTTTTAGGTCTTCAATTTCCTTTTAGCCAAACGACTTGTCAACATCCGATAGGATTCTAAATTCTTAACCTTTTCTTTTTACCATAAAGAACAATGGGCTTAATAACATTCTCACAACTTCGAGAAAGCTTACTGCTGCACCAAGTATTGCAAACAGCAAGTAATATACACCCCGCCCCATATCATATTTAAACCATTCTTTTACGCCTTCGATGATTAAATGGTCAATATTCACAAAAGTGAAAAGGTATGCAACAAGCAGACCTGAAACAAAGCCGCCAATCATAGTTCGAGAAACTCCACCCACTACCCCGAACATAAGATAGTATCCGCTCTGACCAATATCAACCTTAATCATATCCCTTACTCCTGATATTATGGTTTTATCAATATTAAGAAATACAAAGAGATGAGCAACGATTATTCCAATAACAAATCCAAAAATCATGATAAATCAATCCTTTCTTATCAGATTCTTTTTTCCTTTAAGATATTTACCGTTCTGATGTAAGCTTCTATTCCACAAGACATCATAACTCACTACAGTCACAGTTATTTCTTCAGTATACATTGGAACACTTTTACTTTCAAGGTTAGTTCCCAATACTTATGGAACCAATGGGGAATATTTATATAGCTTTTGCAATGAAACACTGATACACTATGGGTATAAAAATTACTTTAAGTCTGAAAAGATATTATAAATACTATTGCAGTGAGGGGAATGTTATAAATGGGCCGATTATCACAACATCAAATCGAAGAAATTGATGCACTTTGTAGAAAAATTAATAGCCCAGACGTCTCAACTGTCGAAAAAGAAAAAGCTTATAGAAAATTGGAAGAAATTTATTCTCAATATTTTGTCGAGTTACCAACTACGTCTAAAATACAAGGATCATCTTCTGTATCATAATTTCTGGAGTTGAGGATTAGCATGGATGACTTTAAGAACACATTGCCCAACAGAATCGAAATGAATTACTATGATAAAATGGATCGACTCACAGAGCAAGAAAATGCCGTAAAAGTAGTGATAACCGAATATGATGAGAACAATCAAGTGATTCGTTCGTTTATGTCTGCATTATCTCACAAAGAATAGGCATCATGAAACATAGAAACATCAAACTCCTGCTAATTTTAGATTGGCAGGAGTTTCTTCATTCCAAGACAAAGGAATTTTTCACAAAACTTTATGCCAAATTATCAGCCTGCAACAAAACCACTGCCTAACAAGGAAAACGCCAAAGAGGGAGGATCAGATAAATGACTCACTCCAGTAAACACCAAACTCCTGCCAAATAAAATCTGGCAGGAGTTTGGTGTTATGATACATAGTGACCTACATTGGGCCAAATAGCAATTATTTGAATGAGAAAACAATCAAGACTGCCACAAGAGCAAGGAACATTCCTGGGGCAGTACGTTTAGCGATCTCCATCGGATTTACACCAGCTATTGTTGCACAAACAATGGCACCACCCGCAACTGGAGACATTGTACGTCCGAGTCCACCAGATAGTGTAGCAAGGGAACCCATA
Organism: Pelosinus sp.; assembly: GCA_029239675.1. Classification (GTDB taxonomy): domain Bacteria; phylum Bacillota; class Negativicutes; order DSM-13327; family DSM-13327; genus Pelosinus. Next base: position 16,483 of record JARBUM010000013.1, read on the forward strand.
TCTGTAACTTTAAAACCGAATTGCGCAGCATGTGGAGTAACCGCACCATTGAAGGCGAGGGCAGCAGCATCACCTGAGCCACTCAAAACCGCAAGAAAAAACGGACCAACTGATGCGGCATATCTAGCTATATCCTGTGATTCTTTCATTTTTTCAATAAGTGCACCAGTGAGTCCAATGGTATCCATTCCTTGAGTGAAAACGGCTGCTGCAATAATAATACCCATTATTTCGCCATAAGAGTCACCCATGCCTTTAAAAAAGCTTTTGGATATTTCTTGTGCCTTACCTAAGGTTACGATAAATCCTAGTACGACACCGATAATCATAGCTTGAGGGACTGTAACGGCAGGAATCAGACCAACCATTTTACTACCTAACACTAATAGCACAAGAGGAATTATAGGAACTAGTGCTTTTATAAAGTTAACCTTAAATTTTTCCTCAGCACCGCCAATTTCAATCGAGCGCTCAGCACTAGCACCTTCTTTTCGTAAATAGGAAACAATTGTTAGCATCGTTGCCGCAATGGCAAGTGAAATAAGTGCAGCCTTGGTATGACCAGCAATCACGGTCATCACATCAACGTTGGCTAATTTAGCGACAAATGGATTATGGGCAAGACCAGGGCTCATAACACTCCCAATGGTGCCAGACATGACACAAGCAGCAGCCATCGCAGGGTGTACACCGGATCCAATCAATGTAGGTATTAATACAGCACCAACAGCAGCAGCGCATCCTGCCGTACTCGGCAAAGCAATATTAATCACCCATGTTATGATGACCGCTCCTGGTATCAAGACAAATTTGGCCTTTTTAAGCAAGCCAGTTAATAAATTTACTAGGTGACTATCGCAGCCAGTCAGTTTCATTACATAAGAAAAACCCATTACTGTACAAATCGTCGTTACAAGCCCTTCATTAACCATTGCTTTGGCAAAAGCATCTATGGCTACGAAAGGTTTACCAACGACTAAGGCCATTGCCACACCTGCTACAAATAGAACCAATCTAGTTTCATAACGTTTTATTATAGCGAGGAATGTTAAAACTACAATTAAAATACCAATCCAAATCATTAATTAACCTCCCTAAATTTTTCTCTCATCACCCTAAACCTTAGTCAATTCAGATGACTTGGCTAATGTGCATTACCTTAAATTTATTACCACTCTGTACTGCAGCTTTATTTAGTTGGACAAGACAAGTAGGACATTCTGAGACAACAATATGCGCCCCTGAATTTTCAATATTAATTCGTTTCTTATCCAAGATGGATTGTGCGATAGCAGGATAGTCAATATGGAATGATCCAGCACCGCCACAACAATTGTCCGCTCCTGCCATTTCAATGAATTTGCCTGCTGCTGTTAAAAGTTGGCGAGGTTGTTTTCTTACGCCTTGCCCCCGTCCCAAGTGGCACGGTTCATGGAATGTCATTTTTACATCAACACGATGCTGAGGCTTATAGCCAACTTGGAAGAGATATTCACTTATTCCCATAATCTTTCGACTGAAAGCAGCTGCCCTCTCTTGCCAAGCTGGGTCGTCAGTAAAATGGGCTGCAATGTGCTTCAATGTACCGCTACAGCTAGCGCAATCACTAACAATCACATCAGCTTTTTCAAATAGGGAAATGTTCTCTTTTGCCATATCTAAGAAGTCAGAACGAAGTCCGTGGGCAAGATGAGGTAAGCCGCAGCACATGTTATCTATAATTTGTGGTTCTGTTAATGTGCGAAGGATAGCAAGTGTTCCTTCTACTGCATCAGGGAACATCATGCCCATGCCACATCCTTTAAAATAGGCAACCTTACTTTTATTAGACAGATCAATGGGCGACGTTGCTGCCAAGCTGCCTAGAGCGGCAGGCCCTGCAAAGGATGACAGATATTGCTTACGAGTAAATTCGCTGGGAGCCATACCATGAGGGATAAGAGTGTTCATACCAATTTTACGCAATATTTTGAGTGTTCCCGCCGAGAATTTTACAAGAGTTCGATTTTTCATTAGTCCGCCTAGTGCTTTATATTTAATACCAGGACTACCATTTTTTTCAGCAAAATACTGTCGAATAACAATCATCGCATTATCGGTTTTCACTTTGCTTGGACAGTTATCTACACAGGTTCGGCACAAGAGGCAGAAATTAACAATATCTAGTACCTCTGCACTCGGTTTAACAACTCCCTGTATCATGCCTCGAGCTATATTGTTTTTGCCTCGGGCACTTGATGATTCTATATCTTTTACCCCAAATAGGGGGCATACCGTTAAGCAAGTACCACATCGGTCGCACTGGCTAACAATATCGTCTACTTCTTTGAAGTATTTTTGTATATCTGTATTTTTCATTTCAAGCTCCCCACTACCAGATTTTCCCTGGATTGAGTATGCCATTCGGATCAAAAACTTGCTTGACCATTTTCAGTGTATTGACCCCCGCCTCGCCTAGAGCCTTAGCAATGTGAGGCCTTTTGGTTATACCAATACCATGCTCACCAGATAAAGTGCCGCCAACTGAAAGAGCTGCCGCGAAAATTTCATCTATGGCATCATGAACCTGCTGTTCTTCTCCTGGCTTGGATAAATCACAAAGTACGGAAGGATGGATGTTTCCATCGCCTGCATGTCCATAAACGGCAATTGTCAGCTTGTTTTTTTCTGCTATCCTGCGAATTAGGCGAACGGTCTCGGGAAATGCATCTCGTGGTACAGAAATATCTTCGCCAAATCTGTTTGGCGCCATAGCGCCTATCGCTGAACTCAACCCCCGGCGTATCGCCCAAATGTCGTCTACTTCCTGCTGAGAAGCAGCAATCCGAACTTCTATTACGTCAAATTCGTTAGCGGTAATTTGAATTTTCTTGGCCTGTTCTTGCAGATCCTCATTGGTTTCGCCGTCAATTTCTAGGACAATACAGGCTTCTATTGATGGATTAATATCAAGTTTGCGGTGTTTGGCTACTGCCTGGAGGCTAATTTTATCCATTAGTTCCGCCGCAGCTGGTACCACTCCTGATATGAGCATTTTATGAATGGTATTACAGGCATTGTCTAATGAAGGAAACATTAATTGCATGGTATTCCGTACTTTTGGCATAGGAATCAAACGCAGTATTGCCTTGGTGATAACACCTAAGGTACCTTCCGAACCAGTAAACAATTGAGTAAGATTATAACCAGTTACGTTTTTTATTGCCTTACCACCCGTATTAATAATGCTGCCATCAGCTAATACTACTTCAAGCCCCATGACATAATTACTGGTCACCCCATACTTAACAGCCCTCATTCCCCCAGCATTTTCTCCCACATTTCCACCAATGGTTGAGTACTTCCAACTAGCTGGGTCTGGAGGAAAGAATAAACCCTTTTCGGCACAAAAATTATAAACGTCAATGGTACGTACACCAGCTTCCACTGTAATCATCATATTTCGTTCATCTAATTCAATGATTTGTGTCATGCGGTGAAGCGCTAAGGAAATACCTCCACGAATGGGGATGCAACCGCCAGTGCGACCACTAGCCGTACCCCGTGGCGTTACTGGAATGCCATATTGATTGGCGATGGCCATTACTGCAGATACCTCTTTAGTCGTGCTAGGGATTACTACAAGATCGGGAATATTTTCTGCTGACATTGGAACGAAGGATGAGTCATAAGAATAACCAAAGCAGTCAACATTTGAATCAAGGACATTTTCCGAACCAACAATATCGCGAATTTTCAGTTTAATTTCGTCTGCTATCATTCACTCTACCTCCAAAATTTTAAGTTACTACCACTGTCATTCATATCCATACATAAACACTATCATGTGCTACCATAAAAGTGAAATACGTTATAGCAATGAGATAATAGTTACTACCTATAATAGGAGGCATCGCTAAGTAAAATTCATAGCAGTTCAAGATCCTTCACTTTATCCATAAAAGCAAAAAACGCAAAATCTGAAGTGCCCCCAAAGGTTAGTTTTTATGTCTAACATTTGGGTGCACTTCAGGGTGCAAGTTTTCCTTATTCAGTAACAGAATCATTATACTTTGTAAGCTTGTATTGCCCTTCAATAAAGTTTATAAAAGCCATGGACGCATTTGACAAACATTTATTCTTTTTCCAGGCTAAACCAATATCAAATGTAATAGGTTCATCCAATGGAACTACAGCAATCTGAGGATCATCCCGAACGACCATCTTCATAAGAAGGGAGATTCCCGAACCATTGGAGATCAATCCCTTTATCGTCCTAATTTGATTGGAACAAAGTATCGTGTTTGGCATAAAATGCTGTTGCAAACATCTACTAATAACAACTTGATGCTGATACGATCTTTCTTTTAACAGGATAAACTTTTCGTTTTTCAATTGATCAAAGCTTACAGATTGCTGCTGCCGCAGCGGATAATCCGGATGCATACACAGAACAAGTTGTTCCTGAGTGATAACCAAAGTATTGAGTGTTTCAGAATTCTTGGGCAAAATGATGATTGCCAGATCAAGCTCGTCTTTTTCCAATTTAGAAACGGTCTCTAAAGACGAGGTCTCTTCAAACGCTATAAGCTGTAAACCGGGGTACATATTTTTAAAACAAGAGAATATGTCAGGAAATAAGTATGATCCGATCATAGGAGGAACGCCCAATTTAACCGTTCCTTTTCGCCATGTTTTAAAGTCTTTTGCTTCCTGAACTGCTAGATGACAGTCTTCAAGAACTTTTTCCATCCGTGCGTGAAAAGCCTGTCCCTCAAGAGTAAGAACCGCTTTCTTTTTACTCCTGTCAAAAAGCTGAACACCGATCTCTTCCTCCAACTTACGAATAGCCTGGGTTATGGAAGGTTGAGAAATATGCAATTGTTCTGCCGCCCTGGTAAAACTATGTAGCTTGCCTACCATGCAAAAGTATTCAATTTGTCTTAATTCCATTATGTAAAGAGCCTCCAATAGTAGCATCTTCATCAATATTTCTAGTGAGATGGCTTTTCATTAATATAAAAAGATACCCATAGCCCACATCTCTTGTAAGGTATGAGTATCTTCTCTTTATCAAACACTAATTCCTGCTTTAATTGCCCTTAGACATGATACGGTGATTTCCTTTTACCTAGTAGCATATCTACGACAAGAAACCTGCCCCGTTGTCCTGAAGATGTATACACTGCAAAGCAAAAGACTTCCCACTAGCAGGAAGTCTCATAAACACTATAAATTTGAGTCAATACTCTTTCTATGTTGTTTACGCTTCATCTAGAATTAAAGCGTAGACGTACCTTGAACCATGAACTCCAATGGTTAAAACCATTTCTATATCGGTAGTGCGGCTAGGGCCAGAAATAAAGGTTGTCGTGGTAGGCAGATTTGTTCCATACCGCTCTTTAAAGAACTTGACCACTCCAGCAAATCCATCCACTAATTGGGCTGTTGTAAAGATGGCAATGAGGGTAATCGGTAATACACATACCGTTGAAGGCTGCCCAGGAGATGACGCAGGCAATACAAGCGTACCTGTTTCGGCCATTACAATGTCTCCCCAAACAATGCCAGCTTCCATGGCAGCTGCTTTGCCAATCCAGTCATTATATTTTTTTTCTAATGGCCACCGTGATACTGAGGCCTGTGTATCTGAGAATATTTCTTCTAGCTTTAGATTTTCAAGTTCAGGATGATCCCAGTACATTGCCTTTTGAAGCTGTCTCTCTTGAATAATTTGTTTAATTACTTGGGCTAGTTCAACTCGATTCTTTATGCTAAAGGCTTTCCCGCCCAAAGTCGTCCATTCTTTAATAAACCTTTCCCGCAGATCTTGCCGTTCTTCAACAGTTGTTTCGCGCTGGGTAAATAAACCATTCATTGGGTTTTCTACCCGGGGGGCTTTCCCGCCAGGCGGGGTTTTTATATTCTGGCGTATCGTGGAAAAGAACGCTTCTCGATCACCTGCTAATAGTCCTTCTGCCATTTTTCTACTCCTTTCTGTCATTGTCCATCTCCGGCCATATTTCGTGGAAGAATTTATCAGGAAGAGCTGGCATATCGCGATGCCTTAGCCAATCAGAGATTGGCGGTGGACCATAAGCGATTTTCTCCGCCTTGACTAGAGGGAATTGAAAGCGCCTAGCCATTCGTACGGAGAAACGATAGCGACTCATAGTAGCAAAGGTAGCACTCCAGCCTTTGTAGGTTATATCTTCAACAACCCCCCCTGTCTTTTCAAGCTCCACCTTATCGTTACGTAATGCATAGAGCATATCATGTAATGGAATCTTGACCGGGCAGGCAAAGGTACATGCACCGCAAAGTGTTGTAGCATACGCCAGTTCACCATACTTATCCATACCTTGATACAAAGGAGATAAAACAGCTCCAATTGGCCCTGGATATACCCAGCCATAGGCATGACCGCCAATATTGCGATACACCGGACAGGCGTTTAGACAGGATCCACAGCGAATACAATTAAGAATCTTTTCGTATTTTGTTCCTAACTGTTTAGAGCGACCATTATCGACAATAACGAGATGGAACTCCTGAGGCCCATCGAGCTCTTCCTCATTCCGTACACCCGTAGAAAGTGTATTATAAACTGTTAGTTTCTGCCCAGTAGCGCTACGCGCTAGTAAGGAAAGCATTACGGTAAGTTCTTCCAATCCAGGCAGAATCCGCTCCATTCCCATGATAGTAACCAGAGTTGGAGACAACGCCGATATAATGCGGGCATTGCCTTCGTTAGTACACAGTGTTATAGCGCCCGAATCAGCTAAAGCGAAATTACAACCAGTAATCCCAATATCAATTCCCAAGAACTTTTCTCGCAAATACTTCCTCGCAAACCCACATAAATCGGCAATTTCGGTAGGAATTTTTTCTTCACTAACTGCGTTGAAGAGATCGGCCACCTGAAATCTATTTTTATGCATAGCTGGTGCTATTATATGTGACGGTGTTTCACCCGCCAGCTGAATAATCCATTCTCCTAAATCGGATTCGATTACATTACAACCCTGCTTTTCTAGGGCCGGATTGAGGTGAATTTCTTCTGATACCATTGACTTAGATTTTAAAATGGTTTTAGCATTCTTCTTTTTAGCTAGATCGGATATATACTTGACGGCTTCCTCACCAGTTTTGGCAAGGCACACATGGCCACCATTTTTAAGTACATTATTGATTAGCTGATCCAAATATTGATCCAAGTGCTGGATTACATGCAGACGAATGGCCTCTGCTCGATCGCGGAATGCCATCCAGCGCTCCGTCCCTACTGCTTCAATTGCCGTAGCCCGCTGTCCTCTTAGACGTCCTGTGCCATTCTTCACTGCCTTTAGCATTGCCGTATCACTCAGTGCTTTATGGTAACGCTTGCGAAAACTCGGTTCAATATGCATTTTTGCCACCTCCCTGATCGAGGACTTGTGCTAGATGCATGACTTGCATTGGGACACCCCGGCGACTTAGACGGCCACCTATATTCATTAGACAGGTCAAATCAGAGCCAACCAATACATCAGCACCAGTCGCAATAATGTTATCGACTTTCTCATCTACAATTGCACTCGATATGTCAGCCATTTTCATGGAAAATGTTCCTCCGAATCCACAGCAATCAAAGGCATATGGTAGTTCGATGAAATCAATTCCTTTCACGTTTTTAAGCAGTATCTTAGGTTGTTCTTCTACTCCCAGAATACGGGTCATATGACAGCTAGAATGATAGGTTACCTTCTTTTTAAAAGTGGCTCCTACGTCGGTGATACCAAGTATATCGACGATGAACTGAGAAAATTCATAGGATTTTGCTACAAACTCCTCCGCCCGTTTTTTCCATTTTGGGTCATTTTCAAATAGAATTGGATAGCCATGATGTATCATTGCCGCGCAAGAACCAGAAGGAATAACCACCTTTTCGCTATTCTCAAAAACCTCAATCATTTTCTTCGCTACAATAGCAGTTTCTTTATAGTATCCACTCGAGAAGGCGGGCTGCCCGCAACAAGTTTGTCCTTCCGGAAAATCAAGTTCTACCCCGTTACGTCTCAATACCTGAACTACGCTTTTGCCAACGTCTGCATACATCAGATCAGCAATGCAAGTTACGAATAACGATGCTTTCAAATTAACCCCCCCATACATACTACTTTCTATTGTCTGTCTCAATATTATGCCAGAGAAAGGGTTCTTTTTATTCTTAGTTACTTATAAATTATTAATCAAATTTTTCATATTGCTATCATCGGAAGTTGATAATATCGATTTTCATCAACAGACAGGGCAATCAAATAAAAAAGGACCTACAATTAAGTAAGTCCTTAGCAACATAACACTATTTATTAAATCTTTTTCTATATCCACATTTTCTGCAAAGTTCTTCTACTACATTCGTATTGCAAAAACCCAGTCTTATCTTTTCTGCTCTTTTTCCATTTATAATATCAGAAAATTTGTTTTCATGAATATTTCCTAAATTAATGATCCCTTCCCCATCGAGGCAACAAGGCACTACTGTACCGTCAACTAAAATAGCAATTTGATTTTTTAAACCAAAGCAAAATCCTTTATTAAAGTCTTCATCTTCCTTTAAATCAGGCCATTTAAATTCATAATCTTGATTTAAATATACTCGATTCCCTATTTTCAATGCTTTCGATTCAGATAAATTCCCCTGGATTTTATAAGGCAACTTGAAGTTCTCTTCTATTTTGTGAATAATATCTAAATTCCTTTTTCTTTGATCCTTTGTTAATAATGCCTCATCTAAATTCCATAGCCGTAAGGATATAATTATGCTTGACTCTATTACTGCTCTATTAGCAAACTTAAGAATGCTGTCAATATACTCTTCTTTAGCTATTTCCTTCTGATTTCCATCAAAGCTATGAAGCGAAAAATTCATTTGCCTCACTGCAGGCTTTTCAATTAAAGTATCCGCTACTTTATCTATTAAAGTACCATTTGTTGTAATGTTTACTTTAAACCCCTTTTCATAACTTATATCTAGAAAACTCCCTAAATCAGGATGTAATAAAGGCTCTCCTTTTACATGCAAATATATATAATCCGTAAATGGTTTGATCTGATCTAGAATTTGTTTAAATGTAGCTTCTGACATAAATTTAGCTTTTCGCTTAGTTTCAGGACAAAAATTACATTTTAGATTGCATACATTTGTTATTTCTAAATAGACTTTTTTATATTTTTTCATAAGTAGTAAGCTCCAATTCTCTATAGGCTATTTATTAAAACCAGCCCTTTTTTTTAAACCAAATAAACATTATAATTCCTAATATCACCATTAGAAATACCACCATATAATACCGCATTGCCAGATTCGCTCTGACATGTATAAAAATTCATACCGCAAACACCTACAATAAAAGTTATTGGAATAAAGGCGATGCAGGATCGGTAGCTATGTCTTGTTATTTTTTGCCCTAGTAACCCCACTACGATGCTACTGCCTCATGAGAATCATATCACTTCTAACACCCATTTCCAAGACGAAAGCACCGCAGACTCCTCATCATACTTTGCATAAAAAAAATTCGCTATTACCCGTGATACAGTAAACTATATCACGGGTAATAGCGAATTTTCTTAGTACCCTTCGAATTATTAGAACCATCCCCTTAACTCTATAACCTGCCTTATTTATATTTCACTACTAGCCCTACACCAACATCTTGGACATTCGTGTACTGTGCTAAATTTACTTTCGAACGCAAATCAGTACAATGGCATGCATAAATGGCATGAGGCTGGCATTTTCCAAGATATTCAGCGGTATTACTTAGCGTATGTTGAGAGGGATTTAGCAGGTGAAATCCGCCGATAACATCATATACTCTTTCCTCATTACACACAATTTTAGCATATTCAATAATATTGCAAATCCCCGAATGGGAACATCCCGTAATTATTACCAACCCATTATCGGACATATACACCAGAGCAGAATCATCAAGTATAAAGTCATCTTCCCAAATACCATCCCGCAGCGTTTTGCCCATTGGAGTTCTTACCTCAAATGAATTTTTTCTTTCTATTTCCCCCAAAAATATAAGTTTTTCAGTGAGCCATATAGGTTCTTGGCTAAGCCTTAGTGGAAATGATTTATTTAGTTGATTGATAGAAAACATTGACCCCACATCAAACCCGTCCACCTTCTTATCTAAGAACGCATCCGGATGAGCTATTACCGTAGGTTTTTTGCAATCATGTCCTTCATATGCGGCCTCTGAATATAGCTTAACTAACTCGCTCATCCCCCATGTATGGTCATTGTGACCGTGTGAAATAACTACTGCATCTAGTGCTAATAAGTTAATGCCCATTTTAGTAGCATTTCTTAGGAATATGTCTGAGTAGCCAGTATCAAACAAATATTTTCTGTCATCACACTCAATGAAATATGATACTCCTGGTTCTCCATGAAAGTATCTATCAATTATAGTATTATTATCGACTAAAACTGTTAATTTCATTTCCCCTCCATGTTCACTCGTTCTTTCATTCTAAGACAATTACCCTAAATAGAAGTAATTCCTGCAAAGTCTCCAAGATTTTTTGACCATTGCTCGACTGCCACAGATCCTTTCGAACCGGTCGTAATCTCTCGCCAACGTGGACTCCTGTACTTCCAGCAGCTATGACAGTCTTAGCTCGCAATGAACAATTCGATTCCTGCTTGATTATTGTTTGTGATTATCTCGCCATGGCATAGATTTTTTTCATATCCTCCATATTGAGATTTTGGAAATTGCCGATGGTTCTGGTATTCTTAAAGCTACACTTGTAAGCCAATTCATGAATCTGCTCGTCCGTAAGTTCAATACCCAGTTCTCGGATAGAGGTAGGCATACCGATAGATCGATAGAAATCTTCCATGGCTTTGATACCTTCCAGAGCGGTCTTTTCGGGATCATTGAAATTATTGGACACCTCCAGTACACTTACCGCAAACTGTACAAAACGCATTACATCAGTCTTATATACATAACGTGCCCAACTTCCCCACACCGCCGACAGACCCGCGCCGTGGGCTACATCGAACATGCCGCCCAACTCATGCTCTAACTGGTGGCATGCCCAGTCACCAACGGAGCCGCACCCTGTCAAGCCATTGTGTGAAAGGCTTCCAGCCCACATGATTTCTGCACATGCATCATAACTTTGAGGTTCCTTCATCAGTATCTTCGCGTTGCGGATCACAGTCCTCATCAAGCCTTCGCTGATACTATCCGTCACTTCCATACTTCTTTCCGTGGTGAAATAACGCTCCATAGTATGCATCAGGATATCGGTACAGCCACTTTCCGTCTGATATTGTGGTAAAGTATAGGTCAACTCCGGATTCATAATAGCAAATTTGCATCGTGAATAGTCACTATTACAGCCTCTCTTTAGCCACCCTTCTTCCTTGGTGATCACAGAAGAATTGCTCATCTCACTACCTGCAGCCGAAATGGTCAGGATGGCACCCACTGGCAGGCAACCAGTCGCCTGTGCTTTGCCATTGTACAAATCCCACACATCGCAATCATTTGCCATACCGTAGCCGATGGCTTTAGCGGAATCAATAACGCTACCACCACCCACAGCTAATATGAAGTCAACATTCTCTTTTTTGCAAAGTTCAATGCCTTCATAAACTTTAGAAAGCCTGGGGTTGGGTACCACACCACCCAGAGTCACATAGTCGATCCCTGCAACTGTGAGAGAATCAGAAACTCTATCCAGCAGGCCAGATTTCTTCGCGCTGCTGCCTCCAAAGTGAACCAACACCTTTTTACAATTCTGGGCTTGAATAAGGCTTCCAGTCTGCGCTTCCGCATCCTTACCAAAAACCACTTTAGTAGGGGTATAATATTCGAAATTTTTCATAACTAACACACTCCTGCATTTTTTTAGCGGAAAACAGCCTATGCTATAATACTATTTTAGTCCTTAGTGCAACCTTTAAGTCAATAATAAAAATATTTTCTGTCTTGTCATTATAATAACTAACTTTTCAAATGCTTTCTCACTTTAAAAAAGTTCTGATAACTATCTCTCCTACAAATATAAATTGTAGAGATGACTCGACGAATCAACCTGGCTAACCTGGATCTCTACTTTTCTCAACTTGTTCTTTGTAATATTTCCCATGAACCTAAAAAACTCCTACAAGGATTCGCGCTAGAATCCTTGTAGGGTTTTTTTGTTATTACAAGTTACGGTTCTACCTATCGAGTTAAACAGCAATTTTGTTTTTTTGTAAATGTCAAATTACCTTTGTTAACGTTCAATTTGTTATTAAAGCAACTATGTAATGGACCTTTCATACCGCCTAGCTACCTCTTCCCAGTCAATTACTTGAAAGAAACCTTCGATATAATCGGGACGCAGGTTTTTGTATTTTAGATAATAAGCATGCTCCCATACATCAATTGCGAGAATGGGTATCCATTGGCTTCCTCGTTCCATAAGTGGATTGTCTTGATTCGGAGTGGAGCTTATTGCAAGATTTCCTTCAGAATCGGTGGAAAGCCACGCCCATCCTGAGCCAAATCGGGCAATAGCTGCAGACTTTATTTTTTCCTTAAAACCTGTGAAACTTCCGAAATCTTTCTCGATTTGTTTTGCTAGAACTCCTGACGGCTCTCCGCCACCTTCAGGTGAAATAACTGTAAAATAGAGATTGTGGTTATAGTATCCGCCTCCATTATTTTGGATGGCAGTTCGAAGTGCTGTATCGGAAATAGCAGGCAGGTCTGACAAGATTTCTTCCACCGTTTTTCCGGAGAGCTCTGGCACCTTTTCCAACGCCACATTAAAATTATTGGTATAAGTCGCATGATGCTTTGTATAGTGCGTTCTCATGGTAAGTTCATCAATATGAGGCTCCAAGGCCTCAAACCCATATTTTAATTCTATCTGTTTCATAGTTGAAACCTCCTTTGATTATTTGTTGTATTTATATCATACTCTTTCAGCAAAGAATATTCAACCCAGTTTAGTATAATTAATTATTTAATAATTATTATCCTATAATATTTTATAAAACATTCCATATCTTTATTTTTATCCTATTCCTTACGCAACGAGTATAAAAGAAAAACTTCTCTAGTCCTTTTTATATACGCATTGCCATGCGCCGAAAAGTATGGCGTCTGCCACGAATAGCAATAGAATAGGCTAAAATATTCTCCGGAACAGCAAGGCCGGCATATCCTGCATCACCAATATGGTGAATATCGGCTCCAGCCATTTTGCAGTTCAGCGCAATGGTCTTGATTGTCTCGGTGTCCGCCCCTTCTTGAGAAGTACCAATCGTAGTCATCACCAAAGCCCCATGCTGATGTACACAGTCACAAATTCGTTTTACAAACTCAACTGTAACTCCTGGTACAGTCCCTGGCGCAGGCACCAGAATAATATCAGCTCCAGCAGTTAAAAAATTTTCTACAGTCTGCTCAGTAATAATATTTTCTCCAGTTTCGTTCTTGATCCCGGCCGCATGCATTTTTCCTGCGACAATAACAATATCATCACCTATTTCATTGCGAATCTCGACAATGGCCTGTTGAATGGTTTTATTATCAACACCTACTTTGGGATTGCCTGTAAGAGTAATGATTTGAGCACCTTGTTCATAAGCCAAACGGGCATTTTCTCGTGTAGCCTTACGCCCTATTGGCAACTTCTCTTTATCACCCATAAACATGGCATCACTTGTAGCTGGCTCAAGATTCACACCGACAACCCGGCCACTCAACCGTTTTACCGCTTCAATTACACTTTCACCCTGCAGTGGGACAACACCGAAAACATCTGGTTTGTATACATCATATAGATTTAAAAGCACAATATCAGCACCAAGGCCAGCTGCTAATTCAGGATTGCTAACATCATAGAGCATAGACATCATAGGACAAACCATTTCACTCAAGATGGTACGACCTTCAGCTGCCCGAATACTCTCTACCAGTGATGCGCCTTGTATCCGCACCAGTTTTTCCGGGCGTAAATCTAGTATACGTTCACTCATTCATCTTCCTCCTCAACAAATTGAATTCACCTGCTTCTTACTTATCTACGGATAGTCAATAAAAACTACTTTCTCCTTGCAGGTTACTGATTCCTCCTAAAATTTTACATTCAATTACTGATCTTCATGACAGACGTACTACGATGAGCATGCTTTTTTTTCCAAAACAAAAAAACCATATTTTGAAAAAATCTGTAAAAACACGAAAATGTTAGCACGAAAAGACACAGCTTTACTCCAAGCTGTGTCTTTCTTATTAAGCAATGAGTGCTTGTATGTGAACGAATCGGATAATCGCCACATGGCTCATTCATATATTCTATTTCCATTAAGACTTGCCCACTACGTTGCATGTTGCAATTAGTATGTACAAATAAGTATCAGCATTACGCTAATACTTTTACTTAATTGCCTAACAAGCAAACTATTTATATTGTGCGTTTACTTCCATGAGGACAAACAGCAACACAAATCCCACAAACATGTCCATGAAATTGTGGATACTTGTTTATTTTCCATCTGTCGCATCTTTGAACATCAATCAAGGATTCTCTTGGCAACCCATCACTCCAAAGATTGCCGACAATTGCACCCGCTGGGCATTCATCAACACATTTTTTACATTTACCACAATAATTCTTTGCAAGTAAATCATTTGTTTGAACTGGACTATTAGTAAACAAGGTTGATAATCTAACTCTTGGACCATATTTTCTTGTAATTAAAAGAGAACTTTTTCCTATCCATCCTAACCCGCCCCTTACGGCAGCCGCTTTATGAGGAAATTCACCGCTGATATTGACAAAATCAGTCCTTTTTGAAGAGGCTATGGCATAAGCGAGATATCCCCTCTCCTCTATTTCAGTTTTTAGCTGCTCAGTTATCAAATCAAGCCTATCATTTACGCTAAGATATTCATCATAATAAGCCTGGTTAGGTCCAGCAACAATATTGTCAACAATAGGTGGTGAAAGAGGTAGCCCAATTGTTATTGCATATGGAAGATGTCTAATTTTGTTAGGAACAATATCACCTACATAAGCAAATCCATATAACACGTCACCAAATCTTCTCAATATTTTTATTATATCATTTTGTATTTCCAAATCAATTGCTTGCAAATTCTTACCCCCTCCAGCTAGCTATGCTCATAGTATACTGGAGAATGACTCTTTTTTGAAATTGAAAAGCATTATGAGTAAAATAAAAACTCCCTATATAGTAACCTTATTCTCTTGAAGTAATCTCAGTAAAGTGTGTGCTGTGTTTGATAGATATTTATCCTTACGAGTAATAGTATAAAGGGGAATTTGTAAATTGCTCAATTCTTTAAATATATAAAACTTATCCTTTTCTTTAATGAGGTTCTCTACAACGATTCGCGGAAGCAATGCAATGCCCAATCCTTCAGTCATTACATTTTTGACAGCATCAAAATCGCTATATTCAAAAGTTGAATTTAGTCCACGCTTTTGCAATAATTTATCACACAAGATACGAAAAGTGCATCCTTTTCGAAAATTAATGACTGGATAATCATCAATTCGTGGACACTCCTCATCTTTAATAAGATTTTCATGTCCAACCCAAACAAGTTCTTCAGAATTAATAATAACTGTATTTAGGCATTTCTCAGAAATAAAGTCATGTACAATACCGATATCATATTTATTATTATTAACGCCATCAAGCACACAGCTTGAATTCAAGCAAATTTCTACATTGATTTTCCCTGTGGTATCGTTTGTTTGCATTTGTAATAATGCAGGAGAGAGCAAATAATTGATATAGCTACTTGATATGCCAATTCTAGTGTACTGAACTTCTGAGAAATATTTAATTTTGGTAACAGTTTCACTATAAATTTTAAGAATTTTTTCCGAAGGGTCAATTAAAGACTTACCAGCATCGGTAATGTAGAGTTTTTTACCAATGCGTTCAAATAATTGCACCCCAAAATGTTCTTCTAAAGTACGAATTTGGGCTGAAACAGTTGGTTGCGTAAAGTTAAGTAGTTCTGCAGCTTGAGTAATGTTCTCAAGTTTTGCAACTACACAAAATGTTTTCAATAAGCGAATATCCACCATGCACCTCAAATAATCATTCTATCAAAATAAAATAGTCTACTCTTCTTAATTTTAATGTAATTTCAAATTATATAATTATGTATGAAAGTCCTTCTTTTGTAAAGCGAAGAACTCTTTATTCCATACGACCACATGACACCACTGTTATAAAAAAACTATCTACAAATCCTAAAAATCAAACAAACCCAGCCACTGCGAAGCTTTATAGTCTGTTCTATGACATTTCATGTATTCTATTACATGACACGATAAATAATCAAATCTTAAAATAGACATTGGTCAATTATTGCCCAATGTCTATTTCCATTATCATGATAAGGAAACATGTCTACGGCTACGTCTACTTACTTGTTTTGGCGATAGCCCTGTTGTTTTGGCCAAAGTGACAGCAAATTATCTTGAGAATTTCTGTTGTGCCCAGGCGTCCAACTTTTGAACGTGTTTTTTGCCGATAGTAAATCCGTAAACAATCAGCAAAACAATAACGAACGTAAATACATCAAATTCTTTTGTTACAACAAAATTTACCACACCCAAAAGAACTTGAGGAACAACACCCGTAAGTACTAATATCGCCGAGGCTACGTTGAACCAAAACTGCGATTGCATTTTGTATCTTGCATAAAACATGAACGTTGTTGCAGACCAAGCAAAAATTTCGAGAATTAGCAAAATAGTCCATTTGTTTTCCATTATGGAGTTGTACATACAAATCATCTCCCTTACTGCCTAGCTTTAACTCTTCCTCAAAGGAACATTCATAGAATCCCCAAAAGTCTTCGGATTCCCCCTATGAGCACAAAAAAAGTAAAAGCCTTGAGAAGTACAAAATATACTCCCAGGCTTTTATCCTTCCGTGTACACAGCTTGCTGTGCGCTTTCTCTCGGACCAGACAGGCATTGATGCTTCGGAACCCTAGAAAGCTTTTCCCATATTCACTTTGCAATAGAAACTATAGTTATATTATATATCATTTTGCGACCCTTTAATACACTTTCATGACTTGCCATGTTGCCTAATCGTGACGACGGTAACTTTTATACTGCAACACTACTTTTCACAACTTACTACTATAAGCCATATATATAGCCGATAACCACATAAAAATTGCTGAAATTTTATTTATGAATCCAAATATTTGCGTAAATGCCTTTTGCCTCCCTACCCTCCATCCCATAACAGCTAAAAGTAAGAACCAACACCAAGATATAAGAATGCAAGCCATTGTAAACAACACTTTCTCATTTCCAATATAATTGATAGAACTTGTCCCAATCACACCAATGGTGTCCAATACAGCATGAGGATTAAATAGGGAAACAGTAACTGCAAAAAGAATTTGCTGTTTAGTGTCAAAACTTTTCTCCTCGTTATCACAACTATTTACTAACGTATTATTCCATGTAAGCCACCCCATATAGGATAAAAAAACAACTCCTATTCCAAGGAAAATTACCTTAATCCAAGCAAAACTTGCTATAAATAAAGACACTCCCTGAACCGCCAATAAAATTAAAATGGTGTCACATATAGATGCCGTAACAACAGCTGGCAACGCCCTCAAAAAGGTTGGCTGAGTTACCCCTTGGGTAAAAACAAATAAATTTTGTATTCCTAGCGGCAGTATCAACCCTATCGCTAGAACCATTCCATGAACAAATGCTTGCATCAGATTCGCTCCCTATCAGTGTTTTCTACAGTATAATAAAACATCCCGAAAATGTCTTCAGCCAATTGGATTGTTATCACACCATCCAATTTGTTATAATGAGAAAAACATCGAAATAAAGGAGAATCAAGTGTTATCAATTGATTGGATGCCTAACCCTAAAGACTCAATACCTCTGCATCAACAGATCTCAGCGTATATGAAAAACAAAATCGCCAATGGTGAGTGGCCTATCAATAGTAAATTACCTCCTCAACGTACTCTTGCCCGTATTTTTCAAGTAAATAGAAGTACATTAGCAATCGCCCTAGATGAATTAATAGCAGACGGGTTACTTGAAAGCAAGATAGGAAGCGGTACCTGGGTGGCAAATAATACTTGGTCATTACTGGCATCAACCCCACCCATCAATTGGACTTCCTATCTTGACAGAGGAATGCATCTCCCAAACCTTCATACCATTCAAGAAATCAACCATTTAGAATTCGATCCAAAGGTCATCCGCTTAGGAACAGGAGAACTTTCTCCAGAAATTTTCCCAAAAACTATGATGGATTCTATACTAAGGAAGTTGCCTAATCGTATTCACTCCCTAGGTTACGAAGAACCAAGGGGATTACCATTTCTCCGCGAACAAATCAGTATTTATTTATCCTCCTTTGGTATCAATGCCTCTCCCTCATCGATTATGATTGTCTCTGGTGCACTACAAGCGCTACAGCTGATCTGTTCTAGTCTATTACCAAAAGACTCTACAATCTTACTTGAAAGACCCTCCTACCTTTTTTCTCTCAGATTATTTCAATCCATGAATATGGATCTTTGCGGCATTCCTCTTGATAACGAGGGTATGGAAATTGCACCAATCTCTTTTCACAAAAAACATAAAAATGTAAATTTACTATATACTATCCCCTGTTTTCACAATCCAACAGGAATCACAATGACGGAAAGACGTCGTAAAAGCATTATTGATGTATGCCAAAAGGAACAATTACCTATTATTGAAGATGATGTCTATCGAGAACTTTGGCTCGATACACCACCTCCGACACCATTAAAAGCACTTGAAAAAGAAGGTCTTGTACTCTACCTGGGCAGTCTATCAAAATCATTAAGTCCTGGATTACGTATTGGTTGGATCGTAGGACCAGAACCAGTCATAGAGCGACTAGCGGATACTAAAATGCAAAATGACTACGGTTCCAGTTCTTTATCCCAATGGGCTGCCGCAGAATGGTTGGCCAGCGGTCTCTACCAAACACATTTAGAAGAGGTGAGAGCACAACTACGAATTCGCCGCGAAGTGGCTTGTAAGACCTTAGAAGCCCATTTTTCAGATATTGCCACTTGGCAACTTCCTAAAGGCGGCTTTTATGTTTGGCTCATATTAAATCAGGCCGTCTCTATGCAAAAACTTTTCAAAGAAGCTTTAGATCATGGTCTTTTGATTCATCCTGGTACTATATACGATATTCTATCAAACCGCCATCTCCGCCTATCTTATTCTTATGCCTCATTGTCTGAAATGGATAACGGACTATTTCACCTTTCTATGATCATCAGAAACTTAATAAGACACTCTTAGGTGTATATCATTCTTCTTTTCTATGACTATTTGCGTCGAGCGGCTCCTGTTGAAGCCGATGTTGCATGGCTTCGATACAAATTCAAGAAAGAACTTTCAGTCTTTTGTCCTACATTGACCTGAAACCTTTCTCGGCGAGCAGATAATTCTTCCTCTGTTACATGCAAGTGAATGTTTCTTCCTGTTATATCTATTGAGATACTATCACCATTCTCAACCAATCCTATAGGACCGCCTTCCGCAGCTTCCGGCGAAAGATAACCGATGGATAGACCTGCTGATGCGCCAGAAAAACGGCCATCCGTCACCACAGCAATCCTACTGAACTTCATTGCAAGTTGTTCACTAATTCGATGCATTTCCCTCATTCCCGGTCCACCGATTGGGCCTTCATAACGAATGACGATGACGTCCCCTTCTTGTATCTGATCATCTGTCTCCATAGCTGCCATACATTCATCTTGTCCATTAAATACCCTGGCCAGCCCTCTATATATTTTCAGTTCTTCCGGCACAGCAGAAGTTTTTACTACAGCGCCTTCTGGTGCTAAATTTCCTTCCAATACGGCTAGGCCACTTTCTGATGAAAATGGCTGTGCAAAGGGACGAATGATCTTTCCATCGGCATTTTTTGCTCCTACCAAGCGTTCAAACAACGTTTCACCTGTCACCGTAGCTAGATCATTGTGTAAAATGGGTTGCAATTCATTCATCACCGTCGATAATCCACCAACATAATACAAATCAGCCATTGTATACTCCGAACTGCTTGGCGCGATACGGACAATAAGAGGCGTTACTCTACTAATACGATCAAAATCACGAAAAGTGACCGCTGCTCCACACTCATGGGCAATCGCTGGTAAATGCAACACACTATTGAGGGATCCCCCCATTGCCAATACGACAGCAATCGCATTTTCAAAGGCCTCTGGCACTAGAATATCTTTAGGACAACCCCCTCTTTCTACTATTTCAATGATAGTTCTGCCTGTTCTCTCCGCCAGTTCCTTACGTTCTTCACTCATAGCTGGAATACTTGCCGAGCCAGGAAGCGTCATCCCCAATGCTTCGGCCACCACACACATGGTATTAGCTGTTCCAAGCAAGGGACAAATACCAGGCGTCGGATAATACTCCATCACCGTATTAAATAATTCTTCCTCAGCAACCTCGTCACGCAGGAAACTCTGACGAATTTTTTTAGATTCCCCTGGTGTGATTTTATTAATCATCGGCCCGCCAGTAACCATGATCCCAGGAATATTAAGTCGTGCTGCTGCCATTAACATACCAGGCACAATTTTATCACAAGAAGCAATCATGACCATTCCATCAAAAATCCCATGACCGCGAATCATCGCTTCTACTGAGTCGGCGATCAAATCTCGACTCGGAAGGACATACTTCATTCCTTCATGGGCATGGGCGATTCCGTCACAAATAGCAATTGTATTAAATTCTAATGGCAATCCACCAGCTGCCAAAATTCCTTTTTTCACATATTCAGCTAATTCTCGCAGATGACAGTGACCAGGGACAATCTCATTCCATGAGTTAACAACTGCAATAATGGGACGCTTCAAATCCTTATAGGACGTTCCGCATGATCCTAAATGTACCTTTGCCATAGCTCGTTGATATTTAGGCAACTTATCTAAAGATTTTTCTGAAACCTTTTCCATATTAGCCCCCATTTACTGAAATGTTTTTATGAATCCATTCTAAAAAAAATCAAAGAGTCCCCCCAACAATATGTTAAGTCGGTGCTCTTTGATCCTGCTTCAAGGAACGTTATTCCTAAGTCTAGGGACAGGCCCATTGAGCCTGTCCTTTAAGTCCGTGTCATTCTATTTCATCTCGCTCCGAGCTTTAGCAATCTCTGCCAAAAATCTTTTTGCCGTTTCTGTAATGGACCCATAGTCTCCTGTTTTAGCACCGGCAGTCAAACTACCGCCTGCGCCAACTGCTACAACGCCCGCTTTTATCCATTGACCTACATTCTCAACACTTACTCCGCCTGTAGGCATAATAGGAGCTTGCGGCAGAGGACCTTTAATCGCTTTAACCATATTGGGTCCAAAGGCATCACCTGGGAATAACTTAACAATATCTGAACCAGCTTCCATACACTCAATCACTTCTTTAATAGACATAGCACCAGCCATGATAGGTACCTGGTATCGATTGCATAACCGTACTGTATCTAGATTTAAACTAGGGGATACTACATACTGTGCACCACTTAAGATGGCGATACGGGCTGTTTCGGAATCAAGCACGGTACCAGCACCAATAATGAGTTCAGAAGGAGAATAAGCCTTCGCCAAATCTTCCATAACATGATGAGCCCCAGGTACAGTAAAGGTCATTTCAATGGCCTGCATACCGCCAGCTAAGCAAGCTTCAGCAATACGCTTAGCTTGATCACCTGTTTCAGCTCGCACTACAGCAACCAAGCCAGATTTACATATTCGATCTAAAATTTGAATCTTTTTCATATAAATACCCCTTTTCCTTATTTTAAATTATACTATTTAATAGAATAAAGTGGTTTTTGGTTAGATAATACCCGCAGAACTTCTTCCGCAGCCATCATAAGTGTCCGCTCTACGGATTCTTCCGTGAACCCTCCGCTGTGAGGAGTCATAACTACATTGGAAAGTTTCCAAAAACGTTGGTCAGTAAAAGGTTCAGAGGAGAATGCATCTAAACCAGCTCCGCCAAGTTGTCCACTCTGTAATGCATCAAAAAGAGCATTTTCATCAATTAAATCGCCTCTAGCTGTATTAATGATGAAAGCACTTTTTTTCATCCGTGAAATAGATTCAGCATTAATCATACCTCGAGTTTCCGCAGTAGAAGGCAAATGGAGGGAAATATAGTCTGCTTCCTTATAGATTTGATCGACATCTACATATTTTACTCCATATTTTTCTACTAACTCTTCTTTTGGATACAAATCATAAGCTAAGACATTCATACCGAAAACGGCACATCTTTGAATTAAGTGGCTACCGATAGCACCAGTTCCCATAACCCCAATGGTTTTCCCAAATAGTTCAGAGCCAGGAACACGTGTCCACTTTCCAGCCCGAATGTTATCATCCATTAAATGAACTTTACGAGACAAAGCCATTATAAAGGCAAAGGCCAACTCACAAACGGAAATACTGTTCGCTCCTGGCGTAACAGTAACTGTCACCCCATGTTTTTTAGTTGCTTCTATATCAATATTATTATACCCAGCACCATTACGGGCAATAACTTTTAGGGTAGGAGCACCAGCTTCAATGACAGCGCTGTTTATTTCATCCAAACCAGCAATTAAAGCATCTACGCCTTGCATCAATGAGCATAACTCTTTAGCCGTATATGGTTTCTCTGGTTTTTGTACCCTAAGCTCGTGTCCAGCCTGTTCCAGCAAGTCCTGAGCTTTCTTGCACCCGCTAAAAGAACGAGGTGTTGTTAGAATCACTGCCATATCTCTTTTCCTCCTTACATTTCATTGCGTTGAAAATCAGCAATCATCTTAAACTGTTCCTGCAAATTCCAATAAATCTGTTCATATATAATATAAAGTTTTTCATATGAGGCATGATTGCCCTGATTAGGACGGAATACTTTTTTGATGCCTACCATTTCAGCGGCTACATCAATGCTAGATACCATCCCTAATGTATAAAATCCTAAAATAGCGGCTCCAAAAGCTGCTCCCTCTTCCACATTGGGTACGCATATTTCCCGCCCCAATACATCGGATAAAATTTGCAGCCAAACTTCAGAACGAGTGAAACTTCCACTGACACGAATTTCTTCAGCTTTCCCAGTAATATCCTCCAAAGACATTAAGACACTTTTCATACGATAGCAAATACCTTCTAGTATCGCCCGGATCATATGACGTTTATCATGATTGAGAGTTAATCCAAAGAATACGCCTCTAGCATCCGCATTCCAATAGGGGGCACGCTCGCCAGTAAAAAACGGTAAGATAATCAGACCATTGGAGCCCGCTGGCACTTTTTCTGCATAGTTAGCTAATAAAGCATAAGAATCAAGACCTAACTTTTCTGCCACTCTTTGTTCTGTTTCGGCAAATTTATCCTTAATCCAGCGGAAAGAAATTCCGCCATTATTGATAGCGCCCCCTAACATCCAGCGCCCCTCTGCTAAGTTATAGCACCAAGTTCTTCTCTTTTCATCAGTTTTAGGCTCATCCGCCGCCATCCTAATCGCACCGCTAGTTCCAATAGTTATATTGATTTGCCCTTTTTTTACCGCACCTACCCCAACATTAGCCAGCATTCCATCGCCGGCACCGATAATAACAGGCAAACCAGCGGGTAGCCCCAACCGTTCAGCCATTGTTTTCTCCAGAGGGTATTGGGTAGTAGTAGGCACTACCGTAGGCATTTGTTCCTTCGAAATTTCCAGTAAATCTAAAATTTCCTCATCCCATTCCAGGCTCTGTAGATTGTAGCACCCAGTGCCACTGGCAACCGACTTATCTACAACCCGTGTACCCGTAAAACGATGGAAAACGAAATCTTTAATTGTACCAAAATAAGCAGTTTTGGCAAACATTTCTGGTCGTTGTTGTTTAAACCAATAAATCTTAAGCAGTGAGTACATCGGATGCATAGGGCAACCTGTACGATGATAGGAAGCAACTGTATCCAATTTTTCTTTTAATTCTTCAAGATAAATTTGTCCGCGGGTATCTGCCCACGTCATTAAACGGCTTAAAGGCCTTCCATCTGCACCAATTGCCAGAAAACTATGCAGTACTGAACTGAAAGCCACCCCTTTAACTTGAGAAGCCTCTTCTTTTAATGACTTTACTGTTCTGGTCACAACAGCTTCTAGTGCCATCACAATCGTACCTGCATCCTGTTCGGCAACCCCTGACTGATCAGTAAACAATGGATATTCTTCCGTCTGGATGGCAGTAGCACTACCATCCAAACGGTAAGCCACAGAACGAACACCAGTCGTACCAATATCAACACCGATCATAATTGATTGAGTCATTTTCACACCACCATTGTTATTGTATTTAAGCCAAGTTTTATACTGCTACCACTTGGCGTAATGTGCGCTTTTTAGCAACACTCTCACACTTTATTTATTTAATATATATTGCTGTATTGCGAACCCTACACCGCATTGGGTATTTTCTTTAGTTACATAGACGGCATGTTCCTTTAACTCTTCACAAGCATTTCCCATTGCGATACCCAATCCTGCTGATTGTATCATAGCTAAATCACTACCTTCATTGCCAATAGCCATGACCTGTTCCAATGGAATATTAAAGTTCTGACAGAGACTCTTAAGAGCTGTCCCTTTGCTGACAGTACGCTCTACAATCTCCAGTCCTCGATCAGTATCACGGATAACTTTAAAATAGTTAGACCAGTTCCCTAAAGTTTCCCGCGCTTCTTCAATCCGTGACGGTTCATCAAATATTGCCAACCTAAAAAGCGAAATGTTTAAATCTCTTAACTGTTTTTTCCCCACAGCCGTATAAGGTACTTTGAAAACTTTGGAATAACGTTGTGTTACCTCATCATCTTCCTGCACGAACAACCGATTTTTACTATAGGCTTTAATATAATAATCCTTCTCTTCAAACGCCATTGCCATCTCCTTGAAAACGGCTAAATTGATCGGTCTCTCCACTAAAATTTCTGTCTCTTGCATATCGGATACATAGGAACCACTTAAGGAAATGAGCGGGATTTCTATCCCTAATTGCTGGGCATAAGGCAACATTGAGCACAAAGGCCGCGCGGACGCTAATGTAACCATCACACCTCTGGACATTATTTCTTTGATTATCTTTACATCATGTTCATGAATCTGTTTATCTTTATTTAATAAAGTCCCATCTAAATCGAGTGCTACTAAACGGATATCTGAATATCCCATTTATCAAATCACCTCAACTAAAAAACTGTTCAACAATCTCAAGATGCACGTTTTTCCTACGTAATCTACACCACACTAACTTCGATACAGATAGTACAAAACGTGCACCTCAGTCTTTTGAACAGCCTCTGACTTATTAATAATAGCTAATTTAGTTTACAATCCAGCTCGAAGCTACTTTTTCATCAATAACACGTTTTAATTCACGTAGTAATAAGTATGGCGTCATACGGAAAGTATCGTTAGTGGCACCAGCCAGATGCGGCGTAAGAGTTACATTTTCCATGCTAAGCAACGGATGATTTTCGGCAATTGGTTCTGTCCAGAATACATCTAGAGCCGCTCCACCAATACGACGTTCCCGAAGAGCTTCAACCAGAGCGTTTTCATCAATTAAGCCTGCACGAGCAGTGTTGATAATATAAGCGGTGGGTTTCATCCACGAAAAAGCTTCTTTGCCGATCAAACCAGTAGTCTCTGCACTAAGCCGTGCATGGATACTAACAAAATCTGCTTCTTTGCATAACTCTTCCAGAGAAACTTTTTTTGCACCAAATTCCTGCAGCACTTCTTCGCTCACAAAGGGATCATAAACTACCATATTTACATTAAATGTTGATAATTTTTTCGCCACTAAGCGAGCAATATAACCAAATCCTACCAATCCTATCGTTTTATCCTTCATATCGCCCATAAATCCAGAGTTAGGGTATTTCTTTTTCCATTCACCTTGTACGAGAGCAGCATGCCCGCGAGCTAAATTACGCAGTTCACATAGCATCAAAGCTACTGTAAAGTCAGAAACAGCCTCAGCATTACGTCCCATGGTTTTCATAACTTTAGTACCATTCTCTGTAGCTGCTTTTACGTCAGCATTCTCTGTTCCTGCCCGGCAGACACCAATATAAGAAGCCTTACTGGAAGCAATCAGTTCTGCATTAATCGGCGTATGATGGGTAATCACCACATCAGCATCTTTAATTGCTTCATTTAATTCCACTGGCGGTTTACCAGCACTAGGTCCAAATTTTTCTACTTGACTACGCAAGAACCAGAATTCTTCTTCACTAGCCGGTTTCCAGTCTACCCCATTAACATCTACGCTATCACCGAATACATCGCGCACTGCTTTTCCTAGAGTTTCCGCTGATATCATTGGATCGCCTACAACCAAGAATTTCATAGATTAGCTCCTCCCAATTTGAGTTTCTTCAATTTTATAGTTTATATCTTTCACTGATGTATACAAATGTTTATATACATTCTCATAAATTTTCCGGTATTCCAGATGTCTGGCCTTATCGGGTTCATAAATGAGTTCCTTACGTTCAATTTGCTCAACAGCATCAGTTGCATTTTTATAAATCCCCGCCCCAATTCCAGCGAGCATAGCTGCGCCTAGAGTAACAACTTCAGGAATATCCAGGCAAATAATTCTTTTACCCAATATATCCGCCTTCATTTGCATCCAAAAGGCTGATTTCGTTGCTCCGCCAGCGACGTGAATAGACTGCACTTCCTGTCCAGTAACTTGCTCCATCTCTTCGATAATTAATGTGGCCTCAAAGCAAAGCCCTTCTATAATGGCTCTAGCCATGCAATCCCTAGTATGGAAGGTAGTTAGGCCGAAAAAGGCCCCCTTCGCCACAGGGTCAGCGCCAGGAGTATATTTACCCCGAAAGTGGGGCAACATGAAGAGCCCTTTCGATCCTAATGGAGCCTGCTCAGCTTCATTCAACACCTTATCATAACTTTCTTTGGCTATTTCTTTACAAAACCATTCTAGAATGCATCCTGAGGAAATAACCTGTCCAGCTACATAATATTTATCATCAGCCACATAATTCACACACGTAAAATTAGTATCAATCGTACTTATATTGATCGCTGGCTGGTCAACAACCATAAGAATTTGCTCACTGGTACCGATAGCACATAAAACATGTCCCTTGTCTACCGTTCCACAGGCAAAAGCTCCACAAACATAATCCATACCGCCAGTAAATACGGGTATCCCTTCTGCCAACCCTGTAACTTGGGAGGCCTTAGGAGTAACATGTCCTACCAGTTCTCCCGACGGCTTAATCTCTGAACAAATATCAATAGGAATGCCCGCATGCTCTAGAATATCCTTCTCCCAACACCGTTTTCTAAGATCAAGTGCCATAGTCCGACAGCCAACAGAAAGATCCACCGCCGCCTTGCCAGTTAAACGATAAGCAATATAATCCTGCATGGAAAGCCAATGTTTTACTCGTTTGAAGTCCTCTGGCATTTTATCGCGAATCCATTGCACTTTAGTAATTCCCGCCACAGGATTAGGGACAAAGCCAGTTAATTCATAAACCCGTTCAGCTCCGAAAGATTCACGCCACCACTTGGCAATATCAGCAGTACGGGTATCAAACCAGGTAATCGATCGATGAATCCACTGATCATTTTCATCGAGTAGTACACCAGCCGCGCCCATGCTAGCCACAGCAATACCCGCTATTTTCCCGTCACCTAGCTCATTGATCACTTCTTTCAAGGCTTCCTGAGCTGCCTGCCAAATTTGGTCAGGATCAAATTCAGCCCAGTTATTTTCAACATAGTAGGTAACAGTAGGACGGGAAGCGATCATATGCAAAGCACCATTTTTAGTATAAGCTGCCGCTTTGCAATTTGTTGTTCCAATATCAATACCGATTAAATATTCCACTTATGTTCTTTCCTCTCCAAAGTTTGTTTTAGTTATTTATTTAATGATTACTAACTCCGGATGTTGCTTTATTTCTTCCTGCAATTCGTCAATACATGGACTGACTGTAACACGAAAACCGCCGCGGGCATCAACGACATCCATTCCCTGACGAATCTCTTTTAAGGATACTAAATGAGTCAGAAGTTTTTTAGCTGATACTTTACCACTGCGAATCATTTCTAAGGCTAGTGCATTATGACGTGGCGCGGAGGAAAAAGCACCATAAACGGCAATCTGCCGATAATGTACATGATTGGCATCAAATTCAATCGTAGGTTGATTTTTAGGAAGACCGGCAAACAAGCACACCTTACCCATTTTACTGGCCATAGCTATCCCTAATGTTTGTGCTTCTATGGTTCCTGCTGTAATGATGACTACATTAGCGCCTAAACCGTTTGTTAGATCCATCACTGCTTGAACACCATCTGTTGAACTTAAATCAATATAGGCGTCATAACCAAATTTTTCAGCATCTTGCAGGCGTCTTGCACTACGATTAATCAAAAATATTTTTCCTGCACCGCGAGCCCGAGCGACTTCAGCATGCATACAACCAATAGGTCCAGCGCCAATTACTGCTACCGAATCACCTAATTTGATGTCCATAACTTCCTGAGCATTTAACACGCAAGCCAAAGGTTCAGCTAAAGATGCTTCCAAATAGGTGACTTCATCAGGAATACAGTTGATATTTCCTGCACGGATTGCACCAGCTGGTACTAACACGTATTCGGCAAAACCGCCATTATAATGATGAGCGATGGTTTTGCGGGTATAGCACATATTCTGCCAGCCAGACAGACAATAAGAACAAGCGCCACAACCGATAGCTGGGGCCACAATTACCCGTTCACCAACTTTATAGTTTTTAACATCTGGCGCTGCTTCTACAATTTCCCCAGCAATTTCATGTCCTAACACAATCGGTGGTTTAATTGCCGCATGCCCATGTCTAAATGTTCTTAAATCTCCACCGCAGATGGCGCAAGCCTTAACCTTAATGAGTACAGTACCTGGCTCAACCTGTGGTTTTTCAATATCCTCAATTGTCATTTCACCAATTCCTTGATACATTGCTGCTTTCATATTTTTCGCTCCTTTTATTTTATTGAATTTATTCAAACCTGTCTTTTTGCCGCGATCGTCAAAAAAATCCAAGTTTTATTGTCATCATCATTATATTAGACGTCCAGCTACTTTCTTAACAGCTGGACGCCTGCTATAAATAAGTACTATGCTATACGACTTGCGACAACAGAAGAATGAACACTAAAGCACTTACAGAGAGAATAGTTTCCAAAACAGTCCAGGTTTTTAGTGTTTGTGGTACAGTCATACCAAAATATTCTTTAACGATCCAGAAACCTGCATCATTAACATGAGACGCTACAAGAGATCCCGACCCAACAGCCAAAACTAAAAGTTCCTTAGAAACACCTGGTAGATTTACCACGATTGGAGCTACGATACCGGCTGCCGCCATCATTGAGACGGTCGCCGAGCCTGTCGCTACACGAATCATCGCCGCAATGGTCCACCCCATAACAATAGGGTTCAAATTCATTGATGAAGCCATTTTAGCAATTTCCGTACCAACACCACTCTCTAACAGTACTTTGTTAAAAGCACCGCCAGCACCGATAACCATTAGAATACCAGCCATTGCTGGCAGAGATTGATCACAGAACTTTGAGATTTGCTCCATCTTGAAACTACGAGCAAAACCAAAGGTAACAAAAGCAAACAAGAGCGCTATCAAGAGGGACATAAACGGACTACCAAGGAATTTCAAGAGTGTATACATATAGGTTGTTTTACTCATGGTCAAGTCAGCAACAGTTCCCAACATCATTAAAATGACTGGCATCATGATTGTAAGAACGGTAATACCAAAGCCTGGCATGTCTTCATCTCTACGACCAGCTTTAACCTGATCAATAAAAACTTCTGGTACAGGTAAGTTCGGCATTCTTTTTGAGATAAAGGTTGCAAACATAGGTCCAGAAATACACGCTGTCGGCAAACCAACAATTATACTATAGAAAATTGTCTTACCGATATCTGCATGAAAAATATCTACGGCAGCCATTGCTGCTGGATGAGGAGGTACCAAGCCATGTACTGTTGATAAACCAGCCACTAG
Source organism: Pelosinus sp. (assembly GCA_029239675.1). Taxonomy (GTDB): domain Bacteria; phylum Bacillota; class Negativicutes; order DSM-13327; family DSM-13327; genus Pelosinus. The sequence goes on from JARBUM010000013.1 coordinate 46,677, forward strand.
CGGCAAACCAACTTTAAGTAAAGAAATTCCCGTTTCTTTAGCAATCGTGAATACGAGTGGAATCAAAAGCACCAAACCAACTTGAAAGAAAACTGGGATACCAACTATAAAGGCCACAATCATCATTGCCCAGTGCACCTTTTTTTCTCCAAAAGCATTAATCAGTGTCTTCGCTACTCGCTCTGCGCCTCCTGATTCTTCCAACATTTTGCCGAGCATAGTCCCTAAACCTAATACCAGGGCAATAAAACCAAGAGTATTACCCATACCAGCCTGAATAGCATCAACGATTTTGTTAAATGGCATTCCCGCCGCAACACCCATAAATACGGATACAATCATAAGAGTCACAAAAGGATTCATTTTAAATCTGGTAATCATGATTAAAAGTAAAAATACCGAAACTACAGCAATTCCTAATAACATAAATAGATATACCTCCTTTTTTTACTGGCCTATTACAAACTCCTCATCACTTTGGCAATCACTTATTTTTTTCCCACCCCCTTTTAGTACCACATTTTTTTACTTTCCTGATTAATTTTCACTATAACTCGAAAGAGTAAAATATATCCTGGTATTTTACTCTATGCTAACGTCACAAACTATTTTTTATATAACCACATCAAAAACCAGTTGTTTTTAACTTTTTGCAATTTATTTTCATTTTATTTTTATTTTGCAATTTATTTTCATTTTTATTATATATTCTGTCTATTCAAAAATCAATAGCTAGTTTAGCAATGTTTTTAAATATTATTATAATTTGAGATTTTCCTTAGTTATGGGTCAGATCCTAAATTCATGTATAAGACATGAACTTTAAAAATAGATTCTTTCAATGTAAATTTTTCTTGAAGAGAAAATTGTTTAATCTTGTTTATATACACGATGCTTTGTTATACTGATACTAGCATTAATAATATCTAGGTTTAAGGAGGTTCGCATGACTACACGAGAAAACAAGCAAAATGCTTGTTTAGCCTTAATACATAATATGCTTCACGCCTTAACTAAAACGGAACTCAAAGTGGCTGAGTATATAATATCTAATCCTGCTGAGGTCATGCATATGACCATTACCGAATTAGCTGAAACGACCGGAAGTGCTGAAGCTACTATTTCCCGTCTCTGCAAGAAGCTAAGCTTTGCAGGCTTCCAGAGCCTTAAAATCGCCCTGGCTAGCGACTTATACGAGCCGATGGAATCTGTATATAACGAAGTCAATCCTGACGATACCATCAATATCGCTGCCGGTAAAATATTTCATAATATAAATGAAGCTCTGCAGGATACATTAAAAATATTGAATCCTGAATCTTTAGACCGCGCCGTTACCGCAATTCTCTCAGCGCGTCGTATTGAAGTATACGCGACAGGTGGTTCAGCCCCTATAGCACTAGATGTGGAACATCGTTTTTCCCGTTTCGGCACCCCTATCAGATCTCATGCTGACCAGGACATGCAGGTAATTTCGGCATCACTATTGCATCCTGGCGATGTGGTACTAGCGATTTCTCATTCTGGCTCCAATTACAGTATTTTAGAATCCGTTAAAATTGCCAAAGACAATGGCGCCACCGTTATTGCGATTACAAGCTACTTAAGATCGCCTCTTAGTCAAATAGCACATATTATATTAAATGGGATGGCCAAAGAAGTTAACCACCGGTCTGAAGCCATGTCCTCACGTTTAATTCATTTAGCTCTTATCGACGTTCTTTATGTAGGTGCCATGTTAAGGCAACCTGACCGCATCATATCCAATATGCAAAAAATCCGTGAGAATATTGCTAAAAAACGTTTCTAAACAAAAACCCCTTAGAATAGTGATGGTTTTATACCTTAACTATCCTAAGGGGTTAACTTTTATTTAAATAGCTTTAACGACACGAGGTCATTCATCAACATCCCGACGAACAGCCCCATTGGCCGCAGAGGTGGTACTCTTACTATAATTTCTGAGAAAGCGGCTCTTATCTTTAGTTTTAACTGGTTTTATAATTTTTACCCGTTTTGCAAATTCTTCTTCACTAATATGCCAATGCATGGAGCGTTCATAAATGTCAATATTAATTTGATCCCCATCTTTAACCCAAGCAATGGGCCCGTTATCCGCTGCTTCCGGTGACAAATAGCCTATTGATAATCCGGCAGATGCTCCGGAGAAACGTCCATCAGTAATAACGGCAACATTTTTCAATTTGACGACAATTTCTGTAGTCCGATGCATTTCCCGCATTCCTGGACCGCCACTAGGCCCCTCATTACGAATAATAATTACATCTCCACTACAAACCAAGCCTTCCTCAACAGCTTTAATACAGTCTTCTTCGGAATCAAAGACTTTGGCAGGTCCAGAAAACTTCCAAAGTTCCTGTGGCACAGCGGAACTCTTAACAATAGCACCTAGAGGCGCAAGATTTCCTGTTAAAACCGCAATACCGCCTTCAGGTGCAAAAGGATTGTTTAGAGGTCTGATGATTTCACCGTCAGCACTAGCTACATTCTTTAACAATCCTTCTAAATTTTGTCCATCAACTGTTATTACTTCTAGATCCAAAACGGAGGAAAGTTCTTTTAATATAGTAGGAACTCCACCTACAGGATAAAGATCAGCTACCGTATACTCTTTACTATTAGGAGTAATGCGCACCACCAAGGGTGCAATTCTGCTTATTCGATCAAAGTCATCATAGGTAACTTCAAGCTCACATTCATGAGCAATAGCTGGTAAATGTAAAACGGTATTTAATGACCCACCCATACCTGACACTAAGGAAATAGCGTTATAAAAAGCCGACAATGTCATGATATCCCGCGGTCTGATATTTTTCTCCAATAAATTCATGACTGCTACACCGCTATTATAAGCAACCTGCCCTCTCAATGGACTCAAGGCCGGAACGGCGGCAGAACCAGACAAGGACATACCTAATGCTTCAGCAACTAGGCACATGGTATTGGCTGTTCCTAAAAACGGGCACACTCCAGCACTAGGATAATAGGCAACAGTGGCATCAAACAATTGCTCTTCCGAAATTTCACCCCGGAGAAACTCTTGTCGGGCCTCTTTAGATTCCCAAGGCTTAATAGTATTAATCATCGGCCCGCCAGTAACTACTACTGACGGTATATTGATTCTAGCCGCTGCCATTAGCAGCCCAGGCACAATTTTATCACATGAACCCAAAAGCACCATACCGTCAAAAATTCCATGTCCATATATCATAGCTTCAACGGAATCAGCAATAAGTTCACGGCTAGGAAGCACATAATGCATACCTCTGTGCCCTTGAGCTACGCCATCACAAATCGCAATCGTATTGAACTCCAAAGGATAACCACCAGCAGCGATAATACCTTTTTTCGCCTCTTCTGCTAGTTCCCGCAAATGGCAATGACCTGGCACAATTTCATTCCAAGTATTAACCACTGCAATGATAGGTTTATTCAAATCCTGGTATTTAACACCACATGAGCCAAGATGTCCTTTAGCAATAGCTCTTTGGTACGGCGGCATACCGTCCATCACATTTTTCATAATTAAAACCTCCTATTTTTTATGGTTGTATATGATTATTCGCTCAATTTATGACGAATTTGCAATTTTTCTTCTTTTTGATAATGACTATGAAAATTTTTTTCATAGTCATTATACTATGTTGCACTATTGCCTGCAAGTATCTTTTATATCCCTTTCTTTTTGAATATTAATTCCAAGCAAGACACTTTAACATCAAAAGCGATAAACCTTAGTCGTTCTTACTTGGAATCAAGAAAGTGTTATATTTTCTGATCCAAAAAAATAATCCTAAATCAATGCTAAAATATAGCATTGATTTAGGATTATATAGGTCAGTTTGTAATTCTCATTAGATTTTTATTTTTTGAAAGATAGAATTCGCTTTAACAATAGCCTTTTCTATATTTATAATCATTTTTTCTTCGTTTGTCCTATCTAAGCCGACTCGTTTTAAATCGACACCTCTTGCGATTGCTGTAATTTTCTCAGGCAAATTTCTACTGATTCCAAGCTGATTAAGACTTACAGGAAGGCCCAATCTATCAATTTGCGCCACGAGTTTTTCTACCTCTTCATCTGGTTTATTTTCCAAAATCAACTGGACAATCAGCCCAAATATCACCCTTTCGCCATGAAGGCTATCACTTGCCTCCTGGATTTTTGTGATGCTATGATCAATGGAGTGGGCATGTACAAAATTTAAGACAAGTTTCCCATCCTTTGCACTACCCACCAAGCCAGCCAAGAAAATGACCACATCGATAATTTTTTTAACAGCTTTAGTAGTATTTTTACTAGCAGCGTCTTCTATTGCTACCAGTGCATACTCATCAATTATCTCTAAAATAAGTTTTGCCGTTTGTAAAGAGGATCGTAACGCAATGTCTTCTGGTGTTTCTGCGAGCTTTGGCGCATATTCATACCACTTTGCAATCGAGTCACCAATACCAGCTTTTAAATATTTGACAGGTGCGTTGGCGATAATATCAGTATCTGCCAGTACAAGCACCGGAGCATATTTCTGATGAACAGCTCCCTTAGCCCCCCCATCTTCGTTGTAGACGGTAGATAATGCTGACCATGCAGAACAAGTACTAGCAATGGTCGGTATTGTCACGACTTTAAGTTCCAGGCTATCACCTACTGCTTTTGAAAGGTCAATCGCTTTTCCGCCACCGACCCCGATAACAATATCAGCCTTAGCCTCTCGTGCATAACCTGCATATTCTTGGATTTCTTCCATTGTGACAAATCCCGAGAATTCTTTTACCAGAAAATTAACATGATAACGTTCTAAGCTTTTAAAGAGTTGGTCACCAACTACTGATAAAGCAGTTTTCCCACCTACGATCAGGGCATTACTGCCATATGGGGCAATATATAAACCTGCTGTTTTTAAGATTCCCACTTCATTGAAGTAAGTCTCAGGTGTTTTGATTGAAATCATTTTACACACTCACCTTTAAAATATTTTAATTGTTTGGTACAGACTAGTAAACTCTGTATTTAACAATATATAACTCTGTTGGAAAATAGTCTGATTCACTGAACAGCGATTTAGAATTGTTCCACAATATTTGTTCTGCAATATCTATAGGATGCTTTCTCATCCTTTTACTAGTCCCCACAAATACGTTACATACGTCTCCTTGTATCTCCAATTTCTATTTACTATTTTCTCCACCAAGTGGATGTAGGGTACGTAGTAGAACCAGCAATTACGGCTTCCCCTATTTGGGGTGTAGTAATGTTGACTTGTCGCTTTATTGCCGCTTTTATTACTCGTTCAATGGGTTCTGTCCAATCATGAAAAGCTAAGCTAAAAGCGCCCCAATGTATAGGAATCATAATATTACCCTTAATATCGATATTGGCTTGTATTGTTTCTTCCGGCATCATATGCATAGTAGACCATCGTTCATCGTATTGACCGCACTCCATTAGAGTCAAATCAAATGGTCCATACTTTTTGCCAATTTGTTTAAAGTGAGAACCATAGCCACCATCACCACTAAAGAAGACTCTTGTTTGTTGACCTGCAATCACCCATGAGCACCACAAAGACTTATTGCGATCAAACAGACTTCTGCCTGAAAAATGACTTGCAGGAGTGCATGCCAGCTTTATTCCCAGAAAATCCCATTGATTCCACCATTCAAATTCTCTTATCTTCTTCGATTCCACTCCCCATCTTTCCAGACGACTCCCCACACCTAAGGGAACGCAGAACAGACTGGTCTTATGTTGCATAATTGAATGATAATCTAAATGGTCATAATGGTCGTGGGACAGAATAACAATATTGATTGGCGGCAATTTTTTCGGTTCAATGGGTAATACTTCACTAAAACGTTTACCACCAAACAGCGGAAACGGTGAAGGGTAATTGGAAAAGTGAGGATCTAGCAATATTCTTTTGCCTTCCATTTCCAAGAATAGAGTAGAATGGCCAAACCAGCTAACTTTTGTTTGCTCAATATCTTGCATAGGTAATAAGGTTATATGCTCTATAGTAATTGGCTTGTTCGGCCGTCTTTTAGGATTATTTTTTATAAAGTCTTTCAATATGGTAAACATTTTTCCCCTCATATCCATCAAGGATTAAAACGATAACCCGTTCCCCAGAGTGTTTCAATATATTCTGGATTGGTCGGGTCTTTCTCAATTTTTTTGCGGATTTTCTGAATATGAACAGCAACAGTTGCGTTGTCGCCATAGCACTCATCGCCCCATATCTTATCAAAAATATGTGCTTTGCTAAAAACTATATTCGGATTAGTCGCCAAAAATAATAATAATTCATATTCTTTGGTTGTCAATTGGACTGGTATGCTATTCACTATGACTTTATGAGATGCTATGTTAATTTCCAACCCTCTATGCGCAATAATCTCAGAAATAGTATGCCCTTTTAGACGTTCATAACGCCTGAGATGAGATTTAATCCTAGCAATTAGCTCTGCAGGGCTAAAGGGTTTTGTCAAATAATCATCTGCCCCAAAGTCCAGTCCCCTGATTTTATCAATGTCTTCATTGCGAGCTGAGACGACGATGATAGGTATCTCTAGCTTTTTTCGAATCTCTCTAATAATCTCGAAACCATCTTTTTGTGGCAGCATCAAATCAACGACAATAACATCATACATAGCCGTCATTGCCTTTTTTAAACCTAACTCTCCATCTTGAACGATTTCGGCAGTATAACCATTTAGTTGCAGATAGTCCCGCTCCAGTCCAGCAATGTCCATGTCGTCTTCAATAATTAATATACGTTTCATTTTGTAATCTCATCCTCATACTCGTGTAGAATTGGAAGCATTATCGTAAAACAAGTACCTTCCTGTTCTCTGCTAGAAACAGTAATTTCCCCACAGTGGGCTTCGATAAGTTCCTTCGCGATTGCTAGCCCAAGTCCAGTACACATATATTGTTTCTTGCGTTCCATATCAATTCGATAAAACCGGTCAAAAATATAGGGCAATTTATCTGCAGCAATTCCGTGCCCATTATCTTGAATCGCAAGACAGATATAATCCTGCTCTAGATACATCCTAATCTTGATAGATAAATCATTTTCTGGCCCATGTTGGACGGCATTACTAATAATATTGTTAAAAGCCTGGTGAAATCTTTTTCCATCGAGATTTACGCGATACTTTTCCTTTAGCTCCGAGATGTATTGAAATCCGATATTTTTTTCTTCTAGATCAAACTTATATTCTTCCATAAAATCATCCATGAAAGCACAAATCTCTACACTCTCATAAACGAAATCTAATTTTTCCATATCTAATTTTGAAAATAGGAACAGGTCATCAATCAGTTTATTGATATAAAGTGTATTATGATGGATAGTTTTTAGATACTTATATTTGTCGCCCTCAAATTTAATATTCTCATCCAACAAAACTTCAATATAACCTTGGATGGCCGTTATTGGTGTTTTTAAATCATGGGAAATATTAGCAATGAGTGTTTTTCGATTTTCTTCATATTCATTTTGTACTTTTCCGCTCTCATATAATCGTTGGGCCATTTCGTTAAATGAAAAAATCAACAAACCTAGATCATTAGGAACATCACATTCTACTTTTACATCATAATTTCCCTTGGCAATTTCATCGATGCCTTGCTTGAGTTTTTCAATTGGCGTAAATATTCGTTTCTCTAAACGCAGAATAAAAATAAAATGAACGATTTCTCTAAGAATAATGATAACTGCAAAAAAAATACCAATCCCCTTAAAACCTACCCAACTAAATAACAGGTATAAAATAAAGATATTGAACAATACCATCGCAGGTCGGCAATAGCGAAAATATTGATGATATTTATGAAATTCTCGATGATGATGTCGATGTATGCTTTGGAAGGTTGAGAAAAATTTATCCTCACATTGATTTTCGTGATGAGAATGACGCTTGTTACACCTAAACACCTAAATCACCTGCACTTTTTCTATAATAGACTTATTATATTGTATATAGTAAAAAGGGGGCAAACCCTTTTTTTCAGCTTGCACCCAGTAATATGATAGATTATATAGTAAGTTGCAACTCGGCGACGATGTCCAGAGCATGCTGTTCATTATCTGCATTTTGTTGTAGGCCGTCAAAGGCTATTACTATTTTCTCAATCTCATAATTTTTATTGACGGACATGGCAAATGAGAATTTTCCTTTCTCTATGCAGCAAAGTTCTCTCATAAAGCAACACTGATCCTGAGTATGACAAGACTCGGCATGACTCATTTTTTCCTGGATTACTGTTTTGATATCTTCAGGTAGTTCTGTCATCTCTAGTGTAACCAAAATAGTTTTATCTTCCTGTTCTTCTGCTTTAATGTTATTTAAGAGCCCTAATACAAAGGCGAGTTTTGTAAGTCTTGCCTTTAAGCCTCCGCATTTGCCAGCATGATGCATATGTTTAAATAGTTTATGGCGCGTGCCATTACCTGGACACAGATTGGTAAATTCGGTAGTACTTTGATGTTTCACTTTCTTGCCTTCATAATCGATTTCGGAAGTTATCGTTGCTGTATTTTTCATTGTCACCAGATTTTTTTGGAATTGATTTTTCACATAAAAGATTCTTCCTTGATCTTTTTGAACTTCCACTGTTGCCACACCATTGATAACCTCTTTATCCCGTAGAGTTTTAACCACATCATACAAAAGTTTAAGTTTGTTCATCTTATCAATAAGCCCCCTTCATTTGTTATGAGCTTATTATAAGAAATGATTTTAAACTGGTTTTAAAGCATTTATAAAATATTTATAAACTTTTATAAAATATTCGTAAAATATTGCACAACTTATAAGTATTCTCCTCTATAGCAACAGCCTGACCCCTTATTTAGAAAGGGATCAGGCTGTTTTCATTACAAATAATATGGTTCTGCGAATCGGGTATAACAGCTACATTTATATCAATTCATCATAGTAGTTAACAAAGATTCAGCAGTCCAGCGATGTTGCCGAATTAATGCCTCAGCTTCTCTAAAATATGGCACGATTTCTCTAAGACTAAGTAAACAGAAATGTTACTTTTATAGACGTACCACCAATGCATCTGCATAATCGGCACCAAAAAGTCAGCTATACCCAATAGATAAAAGGACAAGATTGTCTTCTTAGCCTTCTGGAAAGCCGCATCACTCCATGGAAACCAATCCAAGGGGTTGTAAGCATACTGCATAAGATATGACGTCTTTTCTTCGGCTAATCAAATGGGTATGCTCCGAGCCTTGACAGCCATCATTCCTTCCTGCTTTCATCCTTATCTATAAGTTCTGTTAAGCTTTGCTGGATCTCCATTAACTGTTTGGCTGGAACTCCGCCATCTAAGGCTGAGAGCAAACTTAAATAAAAGTCATCAGCCTGTTCCGCCATGTGGGAGATTAATTGTTCAAACTCATCTTCCATGACATTTCCATATAGAGCCTGTATCCGCTTTTGCTCATTCTGTAGATACTCATCTGCTGCAGAGCTTAGCACACGATACATCTCATCACTCATTAATTTACTTTCATTTTTTTCAAAAAATGATTTTGGATTTTTAAAATAAGCCATTGCTTTCGAAAACAACCCATACTGAATATCTTTGAAAGCGACTT
>JARBUM010000237.1 GCA_029239675.1 Pelosinus sp.
TGTAGACAATGATAATTCAGTATTTACAGGCTGTGAATAAAGGACTGAGGATATAAATCCCCAGTCCTTTACTTATTGGTATATTTTGTTATAATGTGTATAGACGCATGGATGATCGGGAAAGCGGTTTACCAGTCTGCCCCTCAAAGGCAGGTGTTGCCAATGGAAAATATAATCATAATTCTTATTATGGTTTATCTTATCCTAGCAATAACGAAAAACGACCGCTAACTCCCTAGCATGAGTCTTTAGCGGTCGCATAACTTAAAGCGGTCTCTATAAACTTTGTTAGGTAAAACGTTTGTCCGTGCGTTTACCTATATGCATATTATAACCATAAAGTCAAAAAATATCAAACACAATTTTAGTATAGTATAAATCAATATTGTTATTCTATATTAATCAAGGAAAAATATAAAATATCCGTACATGGATTGTACATAAAATTTAATTAGAGTAGAAATTGTCCTTGCAATACGGATAATATAGCTAAAAAAGATATGTTTTATAATAGGAAAATTCACTGCAAAAATACACTGGACAGAGTGGGAATAAGATAAACAAGACCGTGAGTCCTTTATGAATAAGGGAGCACGGTCTTGCCTTTTGCAAAAATGTACTTGTATATATGTTCTTTACGTGATTTTTTTCTTGTGTTACAGTTGCTATAGATCGTTTTAGGAAAGTAGGTGAATTATGAAAAAAATTCGTATCATAATTGCAGATGATCATGCCGTACTACGATCCGGGTTAAAAGCGTTATTACATTGTTATTCGCAATTTGAAGTTATCGGTGAAGCTGGAACTGGGCTTGAAGCAGTTAATCTGGTTAGCAAGCAGCAGCCGGACGTACTGATTTTGGATTTGTCAATGCCGGATATGAGCGGTGTTGACTGTATCAAGGAGATCCGTTCCCGAAGAGTGGCATGTCCAATTCTGGTTTTAACGATGTACGATGATGAAGAGTTTATTAAGGAAGTCATGCGTTCCGGTGCAAATGGATATGTGTTGAAGCGTTCTGCAGATACAGAGTTGATGGAGGCTATTAAACGTATTTCTGAGGGAAAAAAATATTTGAATGAAAGTATCTCACAGACGCTTATTGACACACTGTTGCGGACGACAAATGAAGAGTATGATTCTGATGATCCTTATAAGATGCTAAGTGGACGCGAGCGAGAAGTTTTGCGTTACCTAGCACAGGGTTATACCAATACGGAAATTGCGGAAAAACTTTTCATAAGTCCTAAAACTGTGGATACTTACCGCTCAAGAATTATGAAAAAATTAAATGTTAGTAAAAAATCGGAGTTGGTAAATTACGCGATTAGGCATAAAATGATGGGAACATAAATACTTTACAGGGTGTAGAAGAAAGGCTTCTGTTGTTATCCACAGCAGAAGCCCTTTTCGTCTTTTATCCACAAATTTTTTGCCCGTTTAGATAATTTTTAGGCAAAAGATCTTCAAGTGTTATGGACTAACTCTAGTTTTGAGTCTCTTGATCTTTTTCAATTCTCATCTATAAAAATTATACCTTATATGGAAATTTAAGTGTTCTATAGGTTTGTCGAGAGTCTGTAAGGAATTATCCTACAGTAATATAGGATAATTCCTTACGCTCTTTTACAGGGTTTGCCTGATTTACTAATTTGTAAATTAGTGGTAAAATATAGAATATAAATTTATATAAGGAGCATAGATTATGCAAACATTATATATGGAAGAATTCAAGAAAATTGTTGGAGAGGAGAATGTCCTTACTTCACATGAAGAATTATATTGTTACTCCTATGATGCTACTCCTGGGTACTCGCACTTGCCAGAGGCAATTGTAATTCCGGAAAATGTTAACCAAGTATCTGATATATTGAAGACAGCTAATCAGCATAAAATTCCTGTTTATCCGAGGGGATCAGGGACTAATCTGAGTGCTGGCTGTGTACCGCTAAAAGGCGGAATCGTGCTGCTGATGACCCGCTTTAACCACATTAGTGATGTTGACTTGGAAAATCTGGTGGTGGTAGCAGAGCCGGGTGTGATTGTAGGGGATTTAAATGGTATGGTAGCCAGGCACGGATTGATTTATCCGCCTGATCCGGGCACGGTGGCTACAGCTACACTTGGTGGTACGATTGCAGAAAATGCCGGTGGTCTGCGGGGCTTAAAATACGGGGTTTCCAAACATTATGTTATGGGGCTAGAAGTTGTACTGGCTAATGGGGATATCTTGCATACTGGAGGAAAAAATGTTAAAGATGTTTCTGGCTATGATCTTACAAAATTGTTTACTGGTTCGGAAGGTACACTAGGGGTTATTACTCAAGCCACTTTAAAATTAGTACCAGCACCAGAAAGTAAAAAAAGTATCATGGCAGTATTTAAAAATTTAGATTATGCCGGCAAAGCAGTGGCAGGAATTATTGCCGCTAAAATTATTCCTGCTACATTGGAAATTATGGATAATGCTACGATATGTACCGTAGAAGATTATGCTCATGTTGGGTTACCTCTTGACGCCGAGGCGGTGTTGTTAATTGAAGTGGACGGCATAGCTGAAGTGGTGGAAAAAGAAGCAGACAAAGTTTTGAATGTGCTGAAAAAGAATCAAGCCGATGATATTCAAGTGGCTAAAAATGACGCAGAAAGAGATAGGCTATGGGCAGCACGCCGGGCAGCTCTACCTGCACTAGCAAAATTGCGTCCAACTACTTATGTGGAAGACGCGACTGTGCCTAGAAGCAAGGTGCCTGACTTTTTGCGGGCTGTTAGTAGGATATCAAAAGAATTTAATGTAACAATCGGTACTTTTGGTCATGCCGGGGACGGCAATATGCACCCCACAATTGTCTGTGATATTCGTGATCCGCAGGAAATGGACTTGGTTAAAAAGGCGATGAATGAAATGTTTTTGTCAGCCATTAAACTAGGCGGTACGTTAAGTGGTGAACATGGAATCGGTTTGGGAAAATTGCCATGGATGGAGCAGCAGCATGGCAGTAAGGCTATGGAAGCCATGAAAGCTATCAAAAGGGCAATGGACCCCAATCTTATTTTGAATCCTGGTAAATTAGTAGGTGAGTGTTAGCATGAACTACATCGTAGCAAAAAATATACAA
>JARBUM010000238.1 GCA_029239675.1 Pelosinus sp.
CGACTGGAAGATTTACGCTAGTTCATAACGGAGTTATTGAGAACTACGATTTGTTAAAAAAGGAATATTTAACGAGTGTAAACTTCGTAAGTGAAACAGATACAGAAGTCATAGTTCAAATGATTGAGCTTTTTGTTAAGGATGGGATGGAAGTTATTGAGGCTTTCCGTAAAACACTTAGCTTGTTACATGGTTCCTATGCTTTAGCGTTATTGGACGAACAAAACAGTGAGACTATTTTTGTAGCGAAGAATAAGAGCCCGTTACTTGTCGGCTTAGGCGATGATTTCAATGTAGTAGCTAGTGATGCCATGGCTATGATTCAGGTAACAAATCAGTATGTCGAACTAATGGATAAGGAAATCGTACTTGTAACAAAAAGTGGGATAACCATTCAAAACCTTAATGGTGAAACAATTAACCGTGCACCTTATACAGCAGAACTTGATGCAAGTGACATTGAGAAGGGCACATATCCACATTATATGTTAAAAGAAATTGATGAGCAGCCATTAGTTATGCGTAAGATTGTTCAAATGTACCAAAATGAGCAAGGTAAATTAACGATTGACTCAGAGATTATTTCTGCAATGAATGAGTCTGATCGAATCTATATTATTGCGGCAGGAACTTCCTACCATGCCGGTCTTGTTGGTAAGCAGTTCATTGAAAAGATGGCTAAGATTCCAGTCGAAGTTCATATCTCAAGTGAGTTTGGCTATAATATGCCAATGCTTTCAGAAAAACCACTGTTTATCTTTATTTCACAAAGTGGAGAAACAGCTGACAGCCGTGCGGTACTTGTTAATGTAAAGGAAATGGGCTATCGTACGTTAACAATTACCAATGCTCCTGGATCAACACTGTCTCGTGAGGCTGATTTTACACTTCTATTGTTTGCTGGACCTGAAATTGCTGTTGCCTCAACGAAAGCTTATACAGCGCAGCTTGCTGTTTTAGCTATTTTAGCTGAAGTAACTGCTAAAAGTCGTAACTTAGAAATTGGTTTTGATCTTGTAAAGGAATTTGGAATTGTTGCAAATGCAATGGAGGTCCTTTGTGACTCTAAAGAAATAATTGAGCATATCTCAAGAGAATTCTTAGCAGTTACACGGAATGCCTTTTTTATCGGACGTGGGATTGACTTCTATGTTGGTCTAGAAGGTGCACTAAAGTTAAAGGAGATTTCTTACATCCAAGCAGAAGGATTTGCTGGTGGGGAATTAAAGCATGGTACTATTGCATTGATTGAAGAGGGTACTCCAGTGATTGCCCTGGCCACACAGGAAAGTGTAAATCTAAGTATTCGTGGTAATGTTAAAGAAGTGGTGGCACGTGGTGCAAACCCATGTATCATTTCAATGAATGGCTTAAATATGGATGAAGACAGCTTCGTTATTCCGGAAGTACATGATTTATTAACACCACTTATCTCTGTCATACCAATGCAACTAATTGCGTATTACGCTGCTCTACACCGTGATTGCGACGTCGACAAACCGCGTAATCTAGCTAAATCAGTAACGGTTGAGTAAGAGGGATTAGTTGATTAAATTAGTAAAGTAAAATATTAAATAAAAATTAAAGGCTGTCCTTAGGGGCAGCCTTTAATTTTTATAGTTGTTTATCAATGATTTTAAAAGAATTGTCCTATAAAAATCATTTGCCATGTAAATAAACTCGTCAGAATTGAACGTTTTGTGAAAAGGGGAATTTGTCACTTATTGCAAATGCTATTGGAATATGGGTTTTGTTGTCTTATATCGATAAAAGCGATTAATTTTAATCGAGTTTATAGATAAAATGAATTTAATATTCTACTTTGTAAAATTATAATTAGGGTGTCCAAAATATTATTGTAACACAATGGTGGAAAAATTAGAAAATTTATAGCGTAAATTTCCCAATATTTAACATCCTGTTATAGTATAGGAAAATAAGGAGGAATAGGTAATGAAATTTAACAAAAAGATAATTATTGCAGCGGTACTATGTGTAAGCATGATGGGATTGGTAGGATGTGGTTCTAACAATGGAGGGAAGTCTGCTGCTACTCAAAAACAGGAAGAGAAAGCAAAAACACCTGATCAAGTAGGCGGTGTATCACTAGAAAATCCTATAAATGTTGACAAAGAGGCTGGTACTGTAACTGTTCTAGCTCAAGTAAACGGTAAATATTTTACAGTACCAACACGTCACGCTTCAGTATTCATGGATGGATCTAATGGAGCAAAATCTGTATTAACAGCATATGGAACACATGAAGAATTCTATAATGCACTTGTAGAGATTGGAGCTGAGCCAGGAAACAACATGACTCCTGATAATGCTTCAACTACTAAAGTTGAAGGTACACCAATTGATTTAAAGGTTACGTGGAATGGTGCTGATAAGGAATATGATGTTAATGAAGTTATTAATGATAGCAACGGAAACAAAATTGCCTTTAAATTTGGTGGAAATCATGATAGATCTATAGAAAAGCATACTGGATGCCTAACTTGTCTTGACAGCTGCCCGGTTGGTATAATATCCAATTCTACTTATGCTTATGGTGCAGTAGAAAGTACTAAAGAAGTTGAATTCACTGGAAATCAAGATGTGCTTCCTGAAGATGGAACTTATGTTGTTACAGTATATTCAATTGCAAAATAATATAGCTAAGTTAACCATCAGTTGGGAGATGAGGAAAACTCCTTGATGGAAGTTTCAACTTATTTTTGTATGGGTTTGTCATACAGAATAATTCAGGAGGTGAAGTCTTGTTAAAATTAAGACTAATATTTTACTATACAACTGCAGGTATAGCACTAGGCTTTCTTTTCTGTATGCTGCTGTTTTTTAACGTAGCATTGGAAATGATGCTAGGACTAGGATTAGTAATGTATATTTTTACAGGTTTTGGCCTAATGATCGCAATTTCTAAGACAAGACTAGATTGGAAGTATTCATTTTTTTATATTGAGTTTGCGGCTATACTGATCGCTTTATTATCAGGAAGATTACAACAGTTCCTTTATATTACAAAAGAAACACTAGGATTCACAAATCCTGTATCAGAGATACAACCTATTTTCATTGTATGTGCAATAATAATAAATCTAGT
>JARBUM010000067.1 GCA_029239675.1 Pelosinus sp.
TAATCAATAGCAGTAATTATGCTATTGATTTCGAGAGGAGGCCTATATGAAGACGAATAATATCCGCAATTTCTCGATAATTGCTCATATAGATCATGGTAAATCTACCCTTGCCGATCGGTTGATTGAGTATACAGGTACTCTTTCTTCACGACAGATGGAAGCTCAGGTTTTGGATAATATGGAACTTGAACGGGAACGTGGAATTACGATTAAAGCTCAGTCTGTACAGTTGGGATACACAGCTAAAGATGGCGAGACTTATATGTTAAATCTGATTGACACACCAGGACACGTTGACTTTACATATGAGGTGTCACGCAGTTTGGCAGCTTGTGAGGGTGCACTTCTAATTGTTGATGCTGCTCAGGGTATCGAAGCCCAAACCTTAGCAAATGTGTATTTGGCTTTAGACAATGATTTGGAAATTATCACTGTAATTAATAAAATTGATCTGCCAAGTGCTGATCCAGAGAGAGTAAAACAAGAAGTAGAAGATGTAATTGGCCTAGATACTTCAGACGCAGTATTAACCAGTGCAAAAGCGGGTATTGGAATTGAAGAGGTTTTAGAAGCTATTGTGAGAAAAGTTCCGCCACCACAAGGAAAGCGTGAGGAACCATTATCTGCACTTATTTTTGATTCTCATTTTGATGCCTATAAAGGTGTAATTGCTTATGTCCGCGTTATGAATGGTGTTATCAAACCTGGTATGAAAATGAAAATGATGGCGACAAACAAAATCGTTGAGGTAACAGAAGTAGGTGTCTTTAGACCTACTATGACGAATGTCAGTGAGTTGGCCCCAGGTCATGTTGGCTTTGTGGCTGGTAGCATTAAAAATGTAAAAGACGTTCGAGTAGGGGACACCATTACAGATGCTGAAAGGCCTGTTGCCCAAGCACTACCTGGCTATCGAAAAGTTACACCTATGGTGTATTGTGGCTTATACCCTGTAGATAGTTCAGAATATGATTTATTAAGAGATGCTTTGGAAAAATTAAAGCTGAATGATGCATCTTTAGTGTTTGAACCTGAAACTTCTATTGCTTTAGGGTTTGGCTTCCGCTGTGGCTTTTTAGGACTCTTACATATGGAAGTAATTCAAGAGCGTTTAGAAAGAGAATATAATATTACCCTTATTACAACTGCACCTAGTGTTATTTATAAAGTATTCAAGACAGATGGAGAAGTCTTCGAAATTGAGAATCCTTCCAAATTACCAACACCTCAGGAGATTGAACATATCGAAGAACCCTATGTTAAAGCGATGGTTATAGTGCCAAATGATTATGTGGGTGTAGTTATGGAATTGTCACAAGAAAAACGTGGCGAATTTAAAGATATGAAGTATTTAGATGTTAGCAGGGTAATGCTTACTTATGACTTACCCTTGAGTGAAATTATTTACGATTATTTTGATCGCTTAAAATCTTGTACTAGAGGTTATGCTTCCTTAGATTACGAATTGCTAGGTTACCGAGAATCCAAACTTGTTAAACTGGATATTTTGCTTAATAGTGAGCCGGTGGATGCTTTGTCCATTATTGTGCATCGTGACAAGGCAACCTATCGTGGACGAATTTTAGTAGAAAAGTTAAGAGGAATTATTCCAAGGCAGATGTTTGAGATTCCTATTCAAGCAGCAATTGGTAATAAAGTAATTGCTCGCGAGACGGTAAGAGCTATGCGTAAAGATGTTTTGGCTAAATGTTATGGCGGTGATATTAGCCGTAAACGTAAGCTTTTAGAAAAACAAAAAGAAGGTAAAAAACGCATGAAGCAGGTAGGTAATGTGGAAGTGCCACAAGAAGCCTTTATGGCTATATTAAAGATTGATTAAGGTGATGAAATGAAAACGGGCTTATACATTCATATTCCTTTTTGCCAGCAAAAATGTTTATATTGTGATTTTCCCTCCTATGACAATCTTGCCCATCTATATCAGCCCTATGTTACCGCCTTATGCCAGGAGATTTCTGGCTGGGGCGGTGTTTTATCTAGGGATATTATTGATACAATATATATTGGTGGTGGAACGCCAACTCTCTTATCTGCAGATTCTTTAGGAACAATCTTAGAATGTGTACATAAAAGTTTTGCGATCGATAAAACTGCGGAAATTAGTATAGAAGCCAATCCTGGAACGGTTAATCAAGAAAAATTACTAGCTCTAAAGTCGGGCGGCGCTAACCGTATTAGTTTTGGAGTACAAACCTTTTCGAATGAACTATTAAAATCAATCGGTAGGATACATACTGCCAATCAGGCTATAGAAGCAGTAAGAGAGGCCCATAAAGCTGGTTTTGATAACATTAATCTTGATTTAATGTATGGATTGCCAGGACAATCTTGCAGAGATTTAGAGAACAGTGTTAGACAGGCAATCGGACTTGGTGTTACTCATATTTCGGCTTATGGACTAAAGGTGGAAGACGGTACACCTTTTGCCGCTATGGATAGGCAAGGGAAACTGAGACTGCCCGAAGAACAGGTTGATGAGGAAATGTACAATTTCACGACTGAATTTTTGCCGAAACAGGGGTTCATGCGCTATGAAATATCTAACTTCTCTAAGACTGGTTATGAATGCCGTCATAATTTAAAATATTGGCAGTATCAGTCTTATGTGGGAGTGGGAGCAGCGGCTCATTCTTTTTTTCAAGAAGAGCGGCTTAGTAATATAAATGATGTTTCTCAATATATATATTTTGTAGAAAAGGGAAAACTACCTATCGAAGAACGAGAAAAGCCTGATCGGGATATTGCCATGGCAGAATACATTTTTTTAGCCTTGCGTACGGTGCAAGGTTTGTCTCTTTCAGGATTCAAGAACTATTTTAACTGTGATTTTTTTCAACAGTATGGGAAAATTGCATCAGAACTTGCTAAGAAAAATTTGATTGTTGTGAAAGAAAATCAAATATCTCTTACAATAACAGGCATGAAGTATGGAAATGTTGTATTTCGTGCATTTTTACCTTAGTAAATCCATTATTATATCTTGACATTCTGGCGTAGGAATGGTATTTTTTTAGTAGGCATTAGCACTCTACAGAGCAGAGTGCTAACAACAGGAGGTGGAACTCAATGCTGGATAAACGAAAACGTAGTATTCTTCAAGCTATTGTTGATGATTATATTTCCACCGCAGAGCCTATTGGTTCACGCACTATTGCTCGCAAGCATGATTTAGGGGTCAGCCCTGCAACCATTCGCAATGAAATGGCTGATCTTGAGCTATTGGGTTATATTGAGCAACTTCACACTTCATCAGGGCGGATTCCTTCTGCGAAAGGATATCGTTTTTATGTAGATTCTTTATTAGCACCAACGCAAATGTCAGATAAAGAGATTGCATTAATTAAAAATTGGTATCAGGAAAAAACTCGTCACGTAGAAGAGGTTTTTCAGGAAACTGCTAAAATTCTATCTAAAATAACGAGTAATATCTCATTGGTATTGGTGCCTCAGGTGACCCAATGTGCTTTTAAGTATTTGAAATTCCTGCCGTTTGATGACTGTCGAGCGATCTTAGTCGTTGTGACAGATACGGGGTTTGTCGAAAATAAAGTAATTGATATACCAACAGGGCTTTCTTTTAATGATTTGCAGCGTATTGCGGAACATATTAACAAACGTTTATCAGGGTTGTCTTTTGATAATATAGAATTATCTATTTTACGGGAAATCCAAAATGATATGTTGATAAACGTGGATTTGTTCGAAACTGCAATAGGGATACTGAAACAGGCTTTGGTTGTGGAAAAAAATGAACGCTTGTATCTTGGTGGAACAACGCAATTATTAAGTCAGCCAGAATTCAAAAATATAGAAAAAGTAAAGTCTTTTTTAGATATGTTAGAAGAAGAGCATTTGTTAGCTAATATTTTACAAAATCAAAAAAACGATGGTGTTATCGTTACAATTGGTGATGAGAATAAATATAGCGGGATTCAAGATTGCAGTATGGTGCAAGCTACCTATCGCATTGATGGGCAAGTAGTAGGAACTGTAGCTGTATTAGGTCCGACACGAATGGATTATGGTAAGGTCATGTCAGTCTTAGAGTTTATGCATAATCATCTAGGAGAAGTGCTTAGAAAATATAAGGTGTAGAGTTATAGCAACCTTTATAATAGAAGTTATTGCTAACTCTACCCTACATATATAGAACTGTAATTTGGGAGGAACCAAGAATGAAGCTAAAACAAGCTAATAGTGGTTCTGAAATAGATGAACGGTTAGCAGCACTTATGACAAATGCGAATGCCATAAGAGTGGTAACGGCGGCTGTTGAGGGAACCATTGGTCCTAAAGGGCTGGATACCATGTTGCTAGGTTCTCTTGGTGAAGTCATTATTACAAATGATGGTGTCACTATTTTGGATAAAATGGATGTAGATCATCCTGCTGCTAAAATGCTGATTAATATTGCCAGAGCTCAGCAGGCTGAGGTTGGCGATGGCACAACAACGGCTACTATTATGGCTGGTGGTTTAGTTGGAGAAGGAGTCAATCAAGTTGTAAGAGGTGTACCCATTGCTCGCGTAATTGAAGGAATAAAGCATGGTGTGACTTTGGCCTTAGAGCAGATTAAGCATAGGGCAGAGCAGATTCATGATATTCAAGATCCAATGTTACACCGTATTGCCATGATAGCTGGACGTGAATATACTGATATTGCCCAATTGGTTATCGAGGCTGCAGGGCTGATCGGTATTGAGAAATTAAGAGAATCCAGTTTTAAACTATCGGATATTATTATCTCCCAAGAAAGTGCTGAGAATGAAGTATTTATGGGAGTTATTATTGATAAACAGCGATTAAGTCAGGAAATGCCAATAACGATTAGTCAAGCAAAAGTCTTAGTGATCGATGATGCACTCGAACCTGAAGAAATAGGTGATGAAGCTTTAAGTACAGAATCTGGCTTTAGGCGTTATCTGGAATTGCAAAATGAGT
Source organism: Pelosinus sp. (assembly GCA_029239675.1). Classification (GTDB taxonomy): domain Bacteria; phylum Bacillota; class Negativicutes; order DSM-13327; family DSM-13327; genus Pelosinus. The sequence continues at coordinate 4,966 of JARBUM010000067.1, forward strand.
TTAAGAATAATATACATAAAATTGTAGAACTTGGTGTTAAGGTGGTATTGGTGGATCGAGGTGTTCATGATAGTGCCGAAGAAATACTCACTGATGCTGGTATTATGGTAATTCAACGGGTCGCAGCGGAGGAACTACGCCGTGCTGCTGATCACGTGGGAGCACGCATGATCAAACGAACTGGTCTGAAAAAGGATATTTTGGACATTACTAGTTATTTAGGTTTGGCTACAAATGTATATGAGGATGAGAAACTAGGACATATTCGCATTTTAGGCGGCGCTGGTAAGCCTATGGCAACTATTCTAGTTGGGGCTGCGACAAAAGAAGTGGTTGGTGAGAGACAGCGTATTGCCAAAGATGCAGCTTCTAGTGTGCAGGCTGCTGTTAAAGGTGGTTATGTACCTGGTGGTGGCTCTATTGAAATTGCTATTAGCCGTGATGTTGCTAAAGCACGAGAAGCTGTTAAAGGCATGGCGGCTTACGGAGTGGATTGTGTAATACATGCATTACGCAGGCCGTTATCACAAATTGTAGAGAATGCTGGTTACAATCCTCTGGAAAAAGTAGAAGATGTCATTGCAGCCCATGCTAATCAAAATATAGATTCTTTAGGTATTGATTGTGATACTGGTGAAGTGGTTGATATGCTGGCTCTTGGTGTAGTGGATCCGGTAACGGTGAAATTACATGCTGTTAAGGCAGCGGGGGAAGTGGCTATTGCTATTTTGCGTATTGATACGATTATCAAGAAGAAAGAAGAGAATTCTAATACCGCCAAAGATGGCAGTAGAAGCTGACAGAATGTAAATTTTAATATGGGGTGATTTATTTGAGTGAATCAAAAGAGGAACTAGAACAAGGTATTGAGGATAAATGTGTAGCGTCTGAAGAAACAGTGGAAGTGTTAGATGGCATGGAAACTACTAAAATGCAGACGGAACTTGCAGATAAAGAACGTCTGCTAGAAGAACATAATGATCGCTACAAACGCTTACAGGCTGATTTTGATAATTTTCGCAGACGTACTCGTCAAGAAAAGGAAGAGTTATCCAATATCGTAGCACAGAATATTGTTCTAGAACTGCTGCCTGTTATTGATAATTTTGAGCGAGCACTATGTAGCACATCTTTCCAGGATGCTGATAAGATGTTATCTGGAGTAGAGATGATTTATCGTCAATTAACCCAAGTGTTAGAAAAAAATGGGCTGACAGCAGTGGAAGCAGTAGGTCAGGTCTTCAATCCTCAGCAGCATGAAGCTGTTATGAGAGTGGAGGATGCTGAGCAACCTGATGGCATGATTGTAGAAGAACTACAAAAAGGATACGCTGTAAAGGGTAAAGTTATTAGACCAAGTATGGTCAAGGTTGTAAGTAATTAGAAGTTACTTAATAGAAACTTCATTTTAAAAATAAAATTTTACATATTTCAAGGAGGAATAAACAATGGCAAAAGTAATTGGTATAGATCTTGGTACTACAAATTCATGTGTGGCAGTAATGGAAGGTGGAGAACCGGTTGTTATTGCAAATGCTGAAGGAAGCAGAATTACTCCTTCCGTAGTAGGTTTTTCAAAAAATGACGAACGTTTGGTAGGCCAATTGGCAAAACGTCAAGCAGTATCTAATCCTGAACGTACCATTAGTTCTATTAAAAGACACATGGGTGCTGATCATAAAGTGAAAATTGATGATAAATCTTATACTCCACAAGAAATCTCTGCAATGATTTTACAAAAACTAAAAACTGATGCAGAAGCGTATTTAGGTCAAACAGTAACACAAGCTGTTATTACTGTACCTGCTTATTATAATGACAGCCAACGTCAGGCTACAAAAGATGCTGGTACGATTGCTGGCTTAGAAGTACTTCGTATTATTAATGAACCAACAGCGGCAGCATTAGCATATGGTATTGATAAAGGAAATGATCACACAATCTTAGTTTTCGACTTGGGTGGCGGTACTTTTGACGTATCCATTCTAGAACTTGGTGAAGGTGTATTTGAAGTAAAAGCTACTAATGGTAATAACCGTTTAGGTGGCGATGATTTCGATGAACGCGTTATGAAGTGGTTAGTTGCTGAGTTTAAAAAAGAAAATGGCATTGATTTATCGAAAGATCGTATGGCAGAACAACGTCTACGTGAAGCCGCTGAAAAAGCGAAAATTGAACTTTCTGGTGTGTTAACAACTAATATTAACTTACCATTTATTACTGCAGACCAAACTGGTCCTAAGCATTTAGAAGTAAACTTAACAAGAGCTAAATTCGATGAGTTAACTGCTGATTTAGTAGAATCCACTATGGGACCAACTCGCCAAGCTATGAGCGATGCAGGTTTGTCGCCTAAAGATATTGAAAAAGTAATTTTGGTAGGTGGATCTACTCGTATTCCAGCAGTGCAAGAAGCGATTAAAAACTTCTTAGGTAAAGAGCCACATCGTGGTGTAAATCCTGATGAGTGTGTAGCTGTTGGTGCTGCTATTCAAGCAGGTGTATTAGTAGGAGAAGTTAAAGATGTTCTTTTATTGGATGTAACTCCGCTATCCTTAGGTATTGAAACACTAGGCGGAGTATATACTAAGATTATTGAACGTAATACAACTATTCCTACGTCCAAGAGCCAAGTATTCTCCACTGCAGCTGATAACCAGCCATCTGTAGATATTCATGTTCTACAAGGTGAAAGAGAAATGGCTGCTTATAATAAAACATTAGGACGCTTTGAACTTAAAGATATTCCTCCTGCACAACGGGGTGTACCTCGTATTGAAGTTTCCTTTGATATTGATGCTAATGGTATTGTTCACGTATCAGCCAAAGATCTAGGTACTGGTAAAGAACAAAAAATTACAATCACTTCTTCCGGTGGCATGAGTAAAGACGATATTGAGCGCATGGTACAAGAAGCAGAAGCACATGCAGCTGAAGATAAGGCTCGTAAAGAAGAAGTAGAAGTTCGTAATAATGCAGATTCCTTGGTATACCAAGCAGAAAAGACAATTAAAGATATGGGCGATAAAGTAGAAGACAAATCATTGCTTGAAAAGGTGCAAAAAGCAGCTGATACATTGAAAGAAAGCCTTAAAGGCACTGATACCGAAAAGATTAAGGCAGATACTGAAGAATTAACTAAACCGTTATATGAGATGACGTCTGCGGTTTATAATAAAGAACAAGAAGCTACTGCTGAACAGGCACCTGGCGCAAACAATGAAGAAAAAGTAGTTGACGCTGAATATAAAGTAGTAGATGAAGACAAAAAATAAGTTCTTGTTGTTATAAAGAAGACTTGATAGTAAGTTGACTTATGTTTGGCAGGGATATTTGCTTTCCCTGCCAAATACTATATAATTGGTAAAGGTAAATAACCACTAAGGCACACTGACACATTTGTGACATTGTGTTTTTGTGGTTCAACTGTTTTTCTATTATAAATATTAAAGTTTTAGGATGGTGTAATGTGAGTAAACGCGATTACTATGAAGTATTGGGCGTAAACAAAGGTGCGTCTGATGATGAAATAAAGAAGGGTTTTCGTAAGATGGCCCGTAAGTACCATCCTGACGTAAATCGTGATAAGACAAAAGAGGCTGAAGAACAATTTAAAGAAGTAAATGAAGCATATGAAGTTTTATCAAATAGTGAACGTCGGGCGCAATATGATCAATTTGGCCATTCTGCCTTTGATGGCAGTGGTGGCGGCGGTGGTTTCGGTGGATTCGGCGGTGGTAATAGCGGTGGCTTTAATGATATATTTGATATGTTTTTTGGCGGACAGTCTGGCTTTGGAGGTCGTCAACCTGGACCCGAAAAAGGCTCTGACTTACGTTATGATATGGAGATTACTTTTGAGCAGGCTGCTTTTGGTGTAGAAATGGAAATCCAAGTTCCCAGAACAGAAGATTGCCAAAAGTGCGATGGTTCAGGTGCTGCACCGGGAACTCATGCTGAGACTTGCAGTCAATGTAAGGGGACAGGTCAGGTTCAAGTAGCCCAGAATACGCCTTTTGGTCGGATGATTAATACTAGGACTTGTGACCGTTGTCATGGTGAAGGGAAAATCGTACAGACCCCTTGTAAGGAGTGTCGTGGGCAAGGTAAGACTCGCGTAAAACGCAAGATTAAAGTTAAAATTCCCGCAGGCGTTGATAATGGGTCAAGACTTCGTGTCAGCCATGAGGGAGAAGCGGGTATGCGTGGAGGTCCTCCTGGAGACTTGTATGTTTATATTTTTGTAAAAACACATAAACTATTTACACGGGAAGGCAGTGAGGTTATCTGCGAAGTACCGATTAGTTTTGTTCAAGCCACATTGGGAGACGAAATTGAAGTTCCTACTTTAGATGGTAAAGTAAAATTGAAAATTACCGAAGGCACACAGTCGGGGACAATTTTCCGCTTAAGGGAAAAAGGCATCCCTCACTTACGCGGCAATGGACGGGGCGACCAACATGTAAGAGTAAAAGTGGTTACTCCGCAGAAATTAAATGAGAAGCAGCGAGAGCTTTTACAAGAATTTGCAAAAGCGAGTGGTGAAAATATTAATCCTGAACAAAAGAACTTCTTTAAAAAAGTAAAAGATGTGTTTGGGGTATAGATAGGATATGATGAACCACCAAGGCACATAATTTATGCGCCTTGGTGGTTCAAAATAACCTTTGACAGAGATAACTATATCTATAAATGGATTTTCCGAAGGAAAAGCTATCTTCTGATAGCATAAAAAAGGGGCGATTTGGTATGAAATGGGCTGAAATAAGTATTCAGACTACACATGAGGCTGCTGAAACGGTGGCTAATATTTTTCATGAACTAGGATCAAGTGGTGTGGTTATTGAAGATCCTAAGCTTGTTAATTCATACCTTACTTCAGGTGTGTGGGACTATTCTGATATTCCCAAAGAAAGTAATACAGAAGTGGTAATTGTGAAAGCATATTTACCTGTTGATGATCAATTAGATGATAAGTTGCGTAATTTTGAAGAAGAATTTCAGCAAATTTCATTCCGTGGTATGGATAAAGGTAAAGGGGAAATGCAATGCCGTGAGGTGCAAGAAGAAGACTGGGCATCGTCATGGAAAGAGTTTTTTCACCCTATCAAAGTAGGGCAATTTATTGTGATAAAACCATCTTGGGAAGAGTATGAAGCTGCTGCAGATGATCTAGTGATTGAATTAGATCCGGGTATGGCCTTTGGCACTGGTACCCATCAGACAACCTCAATGTGTTGCCGCGCTTTGGAAGAAGTAGTCAAACATGGTGATCTTGTTTTTGATGTTGGTACGGGGTCAGGAATATTATCAATAGCGGCTGCTAAACTTGGGGCTGCTAGTGTAAAAGCAGTAGACTTAGATAGTGTTGCAGTTCGGGTAGCCAAAGAAAATGTTGACATTAATCATGTAGAACATATTGTGAACGTAGATCAAGGAGATTTGTTGACAGGCTTTGCTGGTCAGGCAGATATTGTGATTGCTAACATTATTGCGGATGTAGTTATCAAATTATTGGTTGATATTCCAGCACGCTTAAAAGCAAATGGGATTTTTATTGCTAGTGGCATTATTACAGAGAGACTTAGTGATGTCGCGGCTGCTATGCTAGAACATAATCTACTGGTAGAGAAAGTAATTGAAGAAGGTGGCTGGGTTGCTATAATAGCTCGCAAAGGAGGCCATTAATTTGCGGCGCTTTTTCCTTAAAACTCCTTTAGCGGATGAGATGATTATTAGTGAGCAAGATGCTCATCATATTAGTAAGGTGCTTAGACTACAAGTTGGTGATAGTATTGTAGTAGTGGCTTCTGATGGGCAAGCAGGCACTGCTAGAATAAAGGAACTTACTGCAGATCAGGTCAAATTGTTATTGGAAGGCAACTTAGAAGAAGAAAAAGAAGCACCAATACATGTTTATTTGGCCCAAGGATTGCCCAAAAGCGATAAAATGGATTACATTATCCAAAAAGCTGTAGAATTAGGGGTATCAGCAGTATACCCTATAGAGATGGACCACTGCGTAGTACAGTATGATAATGCTAAAAAAAATGCCCGTCGTGAACGGTGGCAGAAAATTTCAGCAGAAGCAGCAAAACAGTGTGGCCGAACCCGTGTTCCTTCTGTGGAATCTATCCAGGGGTTGGCAGGACTATTTTCCAGTCTTCCTGATGGGGTAGTTGTTATTATGCTATATGAAGGACAGGCATCACAAGGCCTAAAGCAAGCATTAGCGGAAAAGCCTGCTACATCGTATCTTTTGCTAGTGGGACCTGAAGGCGGCTTTAGTAGTAAAGAAGTTGCGACATGTCAAGAATATGGAGCGTCAATAGTTACTATGGGACCGCGTATTTTGCGTACAGAAACAGCATCACTAGCTGGTGTGGCAATGATTATGTATGAATATGGTGATATGGGGGGCTAAAGTGTGCCGCGAGTTGCGTTTACTACCTTGGGGTGTAAAGTGAATCAGTTTGAAACAGAGGTCATGGAGGGGTTGTTTAAGCAGCGTGGCTATGAAATGGTTTCTTTTGACCAAATTGCTGATGTTTATGTTATTAATACTTGCTCTGTTACTCATTTAGGTGAGAAGAAGTCTCGGCAAATTATTCGACGGGCTATACGTTTAAATCAAGAAGCTGTCGTAGCCGTGGCTGGTTGTTATGCCCAAGTATCGCCGAAAGAAATTGAAGCGATTGAAGGCGTGAAGGTAATTGTAGGTACCCAGGATCGTCATCGTATTGTAGATTTAGTAGAACAAGCTGTTACTTCCAGTTGTTCTGTAAATGCTGTCACCAATATTATGAAAGCAGAGCACTTTGAAGATATACCTTTATTTGAAGCACCTGGGCGCACAAGAGCTTTTTTGAAAATTCAGGAAGGTTGTACTAATTTTTGTACTTATTGTATTATTCCCTACGCTCGTGGGCCACTAAGGTCTCGTCCTTTGGCGAGTATTAGTCGAGAAGCAGAAAAACTAATTGCGGCAGGATTTAAAGAAATTGTATTAACGGGAATTCATTTGGGTGCTTATGGTCGTGACGTGGAAGGCGAGATCACATTAGCAGATGCTGTTAGGGCTGTGCTTGATATAGAAGGGCTCGTTCGTCTTCGTCTAGGTTCCTTGGAGTCTATTGAGATATCCGATGAATTAATTGCACTTATGAAGCAAGATGATAGGCTATGTAGTCATCTGCACTTACCTCTACAAGCTGGAGATAATACTGTATTAAAGGCGATGAACAGGCACTATACATTAGTAGAATATCAAAAACTTATCAATAACATAAGAAATCAGATTAATGATATTGCTATATCTACAGATATTATTGTTGGTTTTCCAGGTGAAACACCAGAGATGTTTAATAATGCCTTAGCTTTTGTGGAGAAAATGAATTTTTCTCGCATGCATATTTTCCCTTACTCTCGTCGTAGTGGTACACCGGCTGCTGAATATCCTGATCAGGTGCCAGAAGAGGAGAAAAAGCGTCGGGTGCAATTGATGCAGGACTTAGCGGAGAGAAAAGCTGCTGAATTTCAGCAGAAGTTTCTAAATAAAGAGTTAACCGTTTTGTTTGAAATGGAAAGCCAAAAAAATGATAATATAATTGACGGTTTAACAGAAAACTATATTCGAGTTTACGCTAGTGGTAATAAAGGGATGCAAGGAAAATCTTATCGGGTTTTATTGCAAAAGCCATATCGTGATGGTATGTGGGGGGAAATTGTGGATTAATTTTGCAAAAATGAGTCATTGGCAGCAGGATATCTGGAAAAAAGGCAGAATAAATTTATAGACTTAGATATAAAAAGTATGATTTTCTTTCTAGTAAGTATTTCAGGTGTACTGTTAGGGTAGTAAGCAGAGAAGGGAGGTGTTGTAGTATGCTGCAGGAATGTATTTTTTGTAAGATTGCGACCAAGGAGATTCCTGTAACTGTTTTATATGAGGATGAACATATGATAGTTTTTCCTGATATGAATCCAGTTGCCCCTGTCCATGTGTTAGTAATTCCCAAAAAGCATATTGCTAATCTCCTAGAGCTAGCGCCTGAAGATGCATCACTAGTAGGTCATATTTTATTTACCATTTCGAAGCTTGCTTCTCAATTGGGAATCGCTGAAGATGGATTCCGGCTGGTCGTAAATACGAAAGATTATGGTGGACAAACCGTTCATCATTTGCATTGGCATATAATTGGTGGTAGAGTTATGACTTGGCCGCCAGGTTGATATTGACAATGCTTACCTATATCGTGTATAATTTCTAGGTGTATGTAGAAGAAATACACTTCCCCATATCGGTTCAGTGGAGGGAGGGATATCAGATGTCAGAAGTTAAAGTAGGAAAAAATGAAACAATTGATAGTGCACTCCGCAGAT
>JARBUM010000239.1 GCA_029239675.1 Pelosinus sp.
CATCGGTAGGATCGACATATATCTCCTCGCCATTTTCATCAGTATCAATGCGCGCAATATATACATCAACTTCATCTTCAGAACAACCGCATCCAGCATCACATTCGCAATCATCTTCCTCTTCGCTATCTTCAATGGGAATCAAAATCGCATATTGCTTGTCACCAACTGGAACAATCATTTCCTCACGATAATAATATTCATTACCTTCTTCATCAGTCATAACCACTACAAGTTCTTCATCTAATTCTTCGAGGTCATCCTTTTCAATATCAGCCATTCATTTCACCTCTTCCTTTTAATGTACATGTAATTTTATCTTAGAAAAGTTCTCCTGTCAAGGAAGTTATTAACAGGACAAACTATCTAGATAACCTTGTAAAATAAACACTGCTGCCATTTTATCAATCACTTTTTTTCGTTTAGCGCGACTTACATCTGCAGCAATAAGTGCCCTTTGGGCCCCTACAGTAGACAAACGCTCGTCCCACAAATGCACTTTCATTGTAGGGAAAGATTCTGCTACTTGATTCGCAAATTCTTGCATTGCATCTCCTCTAGGACCAATTGAACCGTTCATATTTTTAGGCAAACCGATAATTATTGTCCCAACCTCATACTCATTAATAATTTCACCTAATCGAATAAGGTCTCTTGCTAGAGAAGTACGACGAATAACCTCAATACCTTGGGCTGTTAATAATAACAAATCACTTGCTGCCACACCAATCGTTTTATCACCAACATCAAGAGCTAGTATGCGCATTTATCCTCCCACTATACCTACAATGAAACATATTATTTATCTTTGAGATATGCTCTTACCAACTCTTCAAGAAGTTCATCCCGTTCTAATTTTCGTATTAGACCACGGGCATTATTATAGCTGGTAATGTATGTAGGGTCTCCGGATAAAAGATATCCGACTAATTGATTGATTGGGTTATATCCCTTGGTTTTTAACGACTGATATACAGCATTAATTACCATAGATGCATTATTTTCTTCATTGTCTACTCGAAACATCATGGTTTCTTCCGATATATTAGGCATTGAGCATCCTCCTCTCTTATATTATCTCCGCCTCTAACCATTATATTCTACCTTGACTAGTTATTTCCTCTAGGAAAATAAAAATACTTGCAACCGGAAGCAATAATGTTTTACCGATATGAGGCCTTATCGCAAGCAAATCATTTTTTTTAAAAAAGTGTACTTAGCATGAAAATTCACTCTAAGCACACTTTTTATTACTTAATCTGATTCTTAATAACTTCTAGAGCAAACTGTAACGCTTCCGTAATTTTCTCCGGTTGCTTGCCACCTGCTTGTGCCATATCAGGGCGACCGCCGCCGCCACCGCCAGTAATTTTAGAAACTTCTTTTACAATATTACCAGCATGAACACCTTTAGCTACCGCTTCTTTGGTTACCATAGCTACAAAGTTAACTTTATCCACATTAATAGATCCTAAAGTTACAACACCGCATTCCAAACGATCACGTACCATATCAGCTACAGTGCGCAAACCATCTATATCATTTATACTTACCTGACCTACAACAATCTGAACGCCATTCACTTCTTGGGAACTAGCCAATAAGGCATCTACTTCGCCATAAGCTAATTTATTGGTAAGAGCGGCTAATTCATTTTCCAATTCTTTAACATGACTCACTATATTATCAACTTTAATAGCGATCTCTTCTGGACGTGATTTTAATTTTACTGCGGCATTTAACAGTAACTGTTCTCGTTCATTGATATATCCAATAGCTCCAGTTCCAGTTACTGCTTCTATCCTTCTAATGCCTGACCCAATGCCAGCCTCACTAACAATTTTAAATAAGCATATTTCAGCAGTATTCATAACATGGCTACCGCCACACAGTTCCTTACTTACATCACCAACCAGAACGACTCTAACAGATTCACCATACTTCTCACCAAATAAGGCTAAAGCACCCATTTCCTTAGCTTTATCCTGATTTGTTTCAACAATTTGAACAGAAATATTTTCTAAGATAGCTTGATTTACTAGGGTTTCAATTTCTAAAAGTTGTTCTTGAGTCACTTGAGAAAAATGAGAAAAATCAAAACGCAATCTTTCAGGGCTTACCATAGACCCCGATTGATTTACATGTGTGCCCAATACTTGTTTTAAAGCAGCATGCAATAAATGAGTAGCAGTGTGATTACGGGCAATATCACGACGTCTTTTATCATCAACTCTAAGCTTGACTGTATCTCCAACTTTCAATAAGCCTTCAGTAACATTACCAATATGATACGTAGTACCATTTGCAAGTTTTCTGGTGGCAATAATTTTCATCTTGCCTAATGAACCTTCTAGGAAGCCATTATCTCCAACTTGGCCACCACCCTCTGCATGAAAGGCAGTCACATCAAGAATAATAGCTACATCTTCTCCATCCTGGACTTCATCAACAATAACTCCATCTTTCCAAGCTAATACAATTTGTCCGCTTTCAGCTTGCTCGTTTATTACAAGCCTTTCTGTTTCTAAATTAGACAAGTCCGGCATAGTTAGTTTTTCTTCATGTTCTTGACGAGCAGCTCGTGCGCGCTCACGTTGTTCTTTCATTGCAGCGTCAAAATTTTGCTTATCTAGCTGCATATCATGTTCCTCTAATATTTCTAAAGTCAACTCCCAAGGAAAACCAAAAGTATCATATAACTTAAAAGCAGTCGCACCATCAAGTGTAGAGATACCAGATTCTTTTAACTTTTGAATGTGTCCGTTCAATAGCTCCATGCCTTGTACCAATGTTGTCTGAAAACGTTCTTCTTCTAGTTGAATTACTTTTTTAATATAAGTTTGCTTTTCTACCAAATCAGGGTATGCTTCGGCAAATATGGTGTTAACAACATCAACCATAGGAACTAAAAACATTTTTTCAATTCCTAACAAACGCGCATGGCGAACTGCTCTTCGTAAAATGCGACGCAATACATATCCTCGCCCTTCATTGGAAGGTAATATGCCATCGCCAATCATTACTGTCATACTACGAATATGATCAGCAATAACTTTTAAAGAGACATCTTTCTTATTGTCATGGCCATAT
>JARBUM010000068.1 GCA_029239675.1 Pelosinus sp.
AAGAATGTACGGTATTAAAGGAGTGAAGATTGAAAAGGCCGAGGATTTCAAGGCGGAGTTGGCAAATGCAATCAAAACTAACAAACCAGTTGTATTAGACGTTAGAATGGTTAATATTCCTACTCCAACTGAGGGACATTGGGATATTATGAATGTATTTTCACCAGGCAAGAAAATTCATCACGTAAGTACACACTAATATTCTGGAGCCTTCTCTTAAAAAACGTAGAAGGCAGAATCCTGTTTTCTAGGGGCAGGTTTTGCCTTCTATTAGTGGCGTTGAAGGTATAAAACATTAACAAAAATAGAAGGTGGCTTTATGCAGGAGCTATATTTGGAACAGCCTAACAAACTAAACTTGCGAGAAGCGGAAGCATTACCGGCACCGCAAGACAACGAAGTGAAAATAAAAATTGTTTACGGTGGGATTTGCGGCTCTGATCTTCGGGTTTACAGAGGAAGCATCAGCTATGCAGATTATCCAATACGTCCTGGGCATGAAGTAGTAGGAGTAATTACGGAAGTGGGGAGAGGAGCCACGCATGTAGTTGGAACAAAGGTCGTTGTTTTCCCCAATACCTTTTGTGAGAAATGCGAGTATTGCTTAAGTGGTAAAACTAATATTTGTAAGGAAAAAAAACCTCTAGGCGTTGCAGTTGACGGCGTTTTTGCTCAGGAAATTCTTATTGACTCCAAGTACGCGATTGCCGTACCAGAAGACATGCAGGATGAGAGGGCGATATTAGTAGAACCTTTTGCTGTTACTGTCCATGCACTCAAGAAGGCGTCAATTAGTGAAGGTTCCTCTGTAGCTATCGTTGGTACAGGTACGGAAGGTCTGTTGGCAGCGGCATTGGCGAATAAACTTGGAGCTAGTGTGACTGCTATAGATATAAATCCAACAAAGCTGGAGCTTGCTCAAAAAATTGGATGTTGCAGAGCTATGCTTACACAAGAAGTATCAGTAGAAACTTTCGATGTGGTTATAGAAGCGGCTGGGGTCAAGGAAGCCATTGAAAAGGCAATTAGGTTAGTAAAGCCAGGTGGTACTATGATTGCACTGGGCGTTACCGGAGATATAGTTACTTACGAACCGATACATATAGTCCGCAGTGAGATCGATATAAGAGGAACAATCATTTACACATTGAGCGATTTCGCAGATGCCATTGACTACTTATGTGATCCTACCTTCAATGTCGATAAAATTATTTCAAAATTCTTTAAATTGAACCGCTTTAATGAAGCATTTCAAGATGCATTCTCAGGTAATTTTGCCAAAATTGTACTGGACTTTAGAAGTTAACTAATAGAAGGCGATGCCATACGGTAACAAAAGCTGTTCTAGCATAAAGATACAGTCCTGGGTATTTTATTTAAGAAGAGGAGAGTGTTAAATGAAAAGGGTTATTTGTTTGGTGCTGATCGGTTGTTTGATTTTGCTGGTTGGATGTTCTTCGACAAAAGCTCCGGTAACAAAAGATGTGGTAAAAGTAATGAAAATTGGTTCTGTTAATCCAAAATCCAGAGCCTTATCCCAAGGATTTTACAAGTTCCAGGAAATAGTTCAAAAAGAAACAGGTGGATCAATTAGAGTAGAAGTTTACCCTGATGGAGTTCTTGGTGATGACCGGCGCACGCTCGAAGGACTGCAATTAGGCTCCATTCAAGGAACAACTGTGTCGACTGGGCCGATTGCATCTTTTTCACCTAGCATAGGTGTATTTGATTTACCCTTTTTATTTAAGGATAGAGAAACTGCCTATAAAGTTTTGGACGGTTCTATTGGTCAGGAGCAGTTAGATAGCTTAGCGAAGTCGGGTTTTATCGGCTTGGCTTACTGGGAAAATGGATTTAGACATCTTTCAAACAGTCGGAAGGAAGTAACTACTCTCGAAGATATGAAAGGTCTAAAAATTCGAACATTAGAAAGCGCGATTCATGTTGATATCTGGAAAGCACTTGGGACTAATGCTACTCCAATGTCAATGAGTCAATTGTACACAGGATTGGAGCAAAAAGTTGTTGATGGCCAAGAAAATCCATTAGCCAATCTCCAAGCTAACAAGCTGGATGAAGTACAGAAATTTGTTACTCTTACTGGGCATGTTTATGGTGCTAGTCCATTCTTAATTAGCAAGGTGTTTTGGGATACCTTAAATGAAAGCGAAAAAGCTATTATAAAGAAAGCGGCACTTGAGTCAAGGGATTATGAGAGAAAACTGGCACAAGAAGAAGACAAAGTTTCTTCAGAGTACTTAACTTCTAAAGGGATAAAAATCTCCGAACTGAAACCTGGTGAAAAAGAGAAAATGAGAGAGGCTGTTAAAATTATATATGAAAAATACGGAGAAACTTATGGTGCAGAATTGACTAATAAAGTTTTAGCTGCCACTAAATAACTAAAGAGTATTTCTAACTTTTTTGATAGCTTCTTAAGGAGGCTTATGATTCCTTAAGAAGCTATTCTTTCAATATTTAAATGAGGAAGGGGGCAAGGGACGCGATGAAGGTATTAGTCAGATTCGCTGATAAAGCTATTACCTTTTTAATGGCTGGATTTCTCTTGCTAATGGGCATTTTTGTTTTAGGAAATGTTATTTTGAGATACTTTTTTAACTCCGGTCTTCCATGGGCGGAAGAGTTATCTCGTTTCTTATTCGTATGGATTACATTCTTAGGTGCAATAGAGGCAATGAAAGAAAACAAACATCTTGGCTTTTCTTCATTGATAAAAAAAATGAAGCCTCGGATTCAAAAACTATTTTACGTAATTAGTAATATTTTAATGCTCTATATTTTGTATCTACTTTTAACTGGAAGCTGGGCAATGACTGTGTTGGGGATGAATAACCGAGCATCTACGACAGACGTTCCTCTTGCATTCATGTTTGGAATCGGATTGATAACGTTCAGTTGCATGATCGTTATTGTTTTTGTTAACACATATAAGGCGCTTTTTGTTGAGGGAGCTGTCAATACACTAATAGAACTGCAAGAATCTGAAGAAGAAGTACAACTTGCCGCATTATCCAAGGGGGATGATATGCAATGACAGTAGTGATTTTCATAGCCTCATTATGTGGAGCTATGGCTCTAGGTATGCCTATTGCTTTCGCTCTACTTGTAAGTGGCGTAGCGTTGATGATGAACCAAGGAATGGTTGATGGTCGTATTCTGGCTCAACAATTTATTGGTGGTGCCGATAGTTTTCCTCTCATGGCAATTCCTTTCTTTTTGCTTGTAGGTGAACTAATGAATGCAGGCGGTATTTCTAAACGAATTGTTAATTTCGGTTTGGCACTTGTTGGTCATATACGTGGCGGACTTGGTTATGTTGCAATAATAGCAGCCTTTATTTTTGCAGGTTTGTCAGGCTCTGCTGTTGCTGATACGGCAGCTCTTTGCTCCATCATGGTTCCGATGATGGGGGAAATCGGATATGATAAGGCTCGTAGTGCCTCTTTAATTGGAGCTGCTGGTATCATTGCACCAATAATTCCACCAAGTATTCCTTTTATAGTTTTTGGAGCAATTAGTGGTGTTTCCATTATGAAACTGTTTATGGCTGGGCTTTTTCCAGGTATTATTCTTGCCACAAGTCTTTCTATTATTTGGTGGTATATGTCCCGGAAAGTTGAAATACCAGTTTTCCCGCGCAAATCTTATAAGGAAATTCTTATCGCAACAAAAGATGCCAGTTGGGCTCTTGCCTTACCAATTTTAATAATGGTAGGGATAAAGGGCGGAGTTGTAACACCTACGGAAGCGGCTGTACTAGCAGTAGCGTATACGACATTTCTTAATTTTGTAGTGTACCGTGAGATCACGCTGAAACAGTTCTTCAATATTTTGGCAGTAGGGGCAAAGACGACAAGTATTATCATGTTTCTTATAGCCTCAGCGATGATATCTGCCTGGATGATTGCAGTTGCCAATATTCCCTCGTCTTTAACTGTTTGGTTGGAACCATTTATTAATCAGCCAATGCTTTTAATGCTGTTTATAAACATTGTGGTGTTTGTTGTTGGCACAGCAATGGATTTGACGCCCACAGTGCTGATCCTCACACCAGTATTATTGCCGATTATCACTAAAGCAGGTATTGACCCTGTCTATTTTGGCGTAGTTTTCATCTTAAATAATGCTATTGGTCTTCTTACTCCTCCAGTAGGTACGGTTCTTAATGCGGCGTGTGGAGCCGGTAAGGTTACTATGGATGATCTTATGGTCAAAATCATTCCATTCTTATTGACTGAAACGGTAGTCCTTATTCTGTTGATTATATTTCCAGAACTTGTCATGATACCATTCCAGTTTCTTTGGAATTTAGGAAGGTAAAACGGTAAATTAACTTCTTGAAAGCGTAGTAAATGCTTCATTGACAGGAGGAATGGATGGTGATTAGACAATTCTCTCTTGCCTACCTTACGGTGCTAGGCTGTGCACCTCCCCAAATGACTTATATCGCTGCTCAAGCTGGGTATGACTTCGTTAGTTTTAGACCAATTTACATGGGACTACCTGGCGAACCTAACTTTGCACTAGCCGAAAACAAGGAAATGTTACGCCAAACAAAAGAAGCGCTAGCTAACACGGGTATCCGTCTTCTTGATATTGAACTTGCCCGCATCTATGAAGGGGTAGATGTTCATAAATACGTGCCTGCGTTGGAAGTGGCGGCGGAATTAGGCGGTCGCCACGTTCTATCAAGTATATGGACACCTGATCGAAGTTTTGCTACAGAGAAATTTGCTGAGCTTTGTGAATTGGCTAAGCAGTTTGCCCTTACGGTAGATCTTGAATTTGTCACTTTCGCTGAGATTAAGAATCTTAAAGAAACGCTTGAACTACTCAAAAATGTCGATCAGGAAAACGCTGGTGTTCTGATTGACACATTACATTTTAATCGTTCATGTGTTGCACTTGAAGAATTGGATGAAGTGCCGCGTGACTGGTTTCACATCGCTCATTTATGTGACGGACCACTTGAAATACCTGTAACTAGAGATGAACTCATTCATACTGCGCGAGATGGACGGTTATATGCAGGAGAAGGAGGCATCGATATAGCGGGTATCCTTAAGCGGATACCTAATGTACCTTATTCTATTGAGTTGCCGAACTTAATGCGCGTAAAGGAATACGGTTATGCGGAGCATGCAAAGAAATGCTTGGAATCGGCTAAGAATTATTTGAATTCCTATTAGCAAAGTTGACCGAAAAATCCGCAGATAGATACAGTTGAATGATTGTTGGGAAAATTCATGCGAGAAGAGTAGTGTGTTCTGCATTATTAATTCGTGAGTGCTTAGAGCATTTTAATTGACTTGTATATGTAGGAGGTAAATGTAATGGCACTAGCGGGTAAAGTACTAATAGCGCAAGGGGGAGGACCTACTGCGGTAATCAATCAGACTTTAGCCGGTATTGTTCTTGAAGCAAGAAAATTTCCCCAAGTTTCTAATGTTTATGGAGCGCTTAAAGGAGTGGAAGGTTTACTTAATGAAGACTTTCTTGATCTAACGCAGGAGACAACGCATAATTTAGAACAAGTTGCTATGACGCCATCTTCAGCGCTGTTGTCGACTAGAATAAAACCTGATGGCAGGTATTGCCGGGAGATCTTTAAGGTACTTAAGGCTCATGATGTGCGATATTTCTTTTATATCGGGGGAAATGACTCGGCAGATACCGTGCGAATTGTAAACGAAGAAGCAAAAATGGCTAACTATCGTCTGCGAGCTATACATGTCCCTAAGACGATTGATAATGACTTGATGGTTAACGATCATACTCCTGGTTATGGATCGGCAGCAAGATTTGTTGCTCAGGCTTTTACAGGTATTAACCTTGATACACGAGCTCTTTCCGGAGTTTATTTAGGAATAGTTATGGGACGCAATGCAGGTTTCCTTACTGGGGCATCAGCCATTGCGCAAAAATATCCTGATGACGGTCCTCATCTAATTTATCTTCCAGAACGAAAATTTAGCATAGATAAATTTCTTGGTGATGTTAAAAGAATATATGATCGATTGGGCATATGCATTGTAGCCATATCAGAAGGAATAAAGAATGATGCTGGGGTACCTATAATTGCTTCTTTACTCAAGGATTTCGATATAGATTCACACGGTAATCTAACCCTATCAGGAACAGGTGCTCTCGGAGATTTGCTTACTCAAGAAATAAAAGACAAGTTGGGAATAGCTCGAGTTCGTAGTGATACGTTTGGTTATTTGCAGAGATCTTTTTTGGGGTGTGTCTCAGATACTGACCAGCAAGAAGCAAGGGAAGTTGGCGAACGAGCAGTTCAAATGGCAATGTGGCAGGACATAGATGGTTCTGTTACTATACATCGTACCGGATTTTATTCAGTTGATTATCGCCTTGCAAAACTTGAAGATGTCGCAGGTAAAACAAAGTTAATGCCTGATGAATATATCAATAAAGAAGGCAATCATGTTAATGATGTCTTTAAGTTTTACGTCCGGCCTTTATTAGGGTCTGGACTACAGTCACCTTCTCTATTACGAGCACCAAAGGTAGCTAAAATTATGCGAGGTGAGTGGGAGGGAGCGTTTTGAGTATAAAGCGTATTGCCGTACTTACCAGCGGTGGCGATGCTCCCGGAATGAATGCTGCGATTCGGGCCGTTACCAGAAAGGCTCTTTATCATAATCTGGAGGTAATCGGTATCCATAGAGGCTATCAAGGCCTTATTACCGAAGATTTCAGCGTGATGAATGTTAGCTCAGTAGCTGCAATTATTAACAAGGGCGGAACTGCATTAAAAACTGCTAGGTGCGAGCAATTCAAGAATCAAGAAGGATTTTCAAAAGCGTTGCAATTTGTGAGAAGGAGCAAAATTGATGCCATAGCTGTTATCGGTGGAGATGGCTCTATGACCGGCGCTCAGAAGCTGTCTGAGGCAGGAATTCCAACGGTTGTTATTCCAGCTACAATTGACAATGATATGCCAGGGACAGAGTATGCCTTAGGTTTTGACACGGCACTCAACACTATACTTGAGGCAGTAAACAAAATTAGAGATACTTCGCTCTCTCATGATAGAGTAGCCATTATTGAAGTCATGGGGCGTCATGCTGGGCAGCTTGCTCTTTATGCAGGAATTTCCTGTGGTGCTGAGCATATTTTAATACCGGAAATTCCTGTTGAGATTGATAATATCTGCCGTGGCTTAGTTCGTAGCAAAGAGAGAGGAAAGATGTTTAGTATTGTTATGGTTGCTGAAGGTGCGGGAAGAGGCTATGAAATAGCTGCTCAAATTGGTGACAGAATACCTCTATCATCTAATGTGACGATCCTCGGACATATTCAACGAGGCGGCAATCCTACGGCTAAGGACAATATTATAGCTAGCTGCATGGGCGCTGTGGCTGTTGATAGTATTGTGGCAGGACAGTATAACTGTCTGATTTCTCTTCAGCGGGGAAATATACTTACTCTACCATATGAGGAGGCCTTCAAGATGAAACGAGAAATTGATAAAGAATTATATATAATGGCGGGAATTTTGGCTCAATAGACTTATTTGTACGTAGGAGGAAGTATAATGCCATTAGTTACATCAGAGGAAATGTTTAAGCAGGCCTATGGAAAATATGCAATTGGAGCCTTCAACGTAAATAATATGGAAGTAATACAAGGTATTGTTGAAGCGGCAAAAGAAGAGCATTCACCGTTAATACTTCAGGTATCGGCAGGAGCTCGTAAGTATGCTAAGCATATTTACTTAATGAAACTGGTTCAAGCTGCTGTAGAAGATACGGGGGTGCATATTTGTTTACATCTTGATCACGGCGAGGATTATGAAATATGTAAAACTTGTATTGACGGTGGTTTTACATCGGTAATGATTGATGGGTCAAAACATCCATTTGAAGAAAACGTTGCATTAACAAAAAAAGTAGTTGAATATGCCCATGCACATGGGGTTATGGTTGAGGCCGAGCTAGGCCGACTTGCTGGAGTAGAAGATGCTGTAAAAGTTAATACAGCAGCTGCTACATATACCATACCTGAACAAGCCGCTGAGTTTGTCCAAAGAACAGGATGCGACTCATTGGCAATAGCAATTGGGACTAGCCACGGTGCTTATAAATTCAAGGGAGAGCCGCAACTTGATTTTGTTCGACTGGAAAAGATTGCTCACCTAATTCCAGGATTTCCGTTAGTTCTACATGGTGCTTCTAGTGTCTTGTCTGAGTTTGTGGATAAATGCAATCAATACGGGGGTAAAATTGAGTCGGCTCGAGGAGTACCCGAAGATATGCTAAGAAAAGCTGGTACATTAGGAGTGTGTAAAATCAATATTGATACTGATCTTCGATTGGCTATGACATCTGTAATTAGAGAATACTTATCACTTTCTCCGGAAGCTTTCGATCCTCGACAATTTCTTGGGCCAGCTCGAGAAGCAATTAAAAGTATGGTAAAACATAAAATGAAAAATGTTTTAAATTGCAGCAATCAACTTACCTATTTGTAAAGCTTATCGTGAACTGGACTAGAAATAATTGGGTTGACGCAGAAAATTTTGCAATGTGGCAATAAAGGTTATTTACGAAAGTCACATTGGAGCGACGTAAAAACAGGTGAAGTTGGTTCTATGGTAAGAGAAGCACAGGAAAATGGTGCGGCTCATCAGAACGGCGAAATAAAAGGAATATCCGGAACGTATATACGCTACGGATATTCCTTTTATTTCAGAAAATTCCTATGTTATGCTGTAAGCTAATTTTGCTTTAGGAACGATTTTATCGGATATCATAACATCAGTGTTCCTGGTGTTTATAAAATTGCTTGGGTTATTTTTGTAGCGTAAATACTATCTAGGTATTATCTGTCCTGAATGAGATTTTATTTGGTGTATATATACTTATTATTGTGCAGCTAACGCCCCGCGGATAATCGCTTTTTCCAGTACTACGGCGGCGGCTGTGCCCACAAGTGTAACGAGTTCATCGCTCGTCAGGTTACTGGTGTATGAACCAAGAGCAAGGCAGAAGATCGTGTCGCCATCCCACTGAGTGTGGTTGGGGGAAATTGCCCGTCCCATTCCATCTTCCGCAAGCATTGCCACTCGGTTAGCCTCCGCTTTTGTCAGCCGGGCATTGGTAGCTACTACAGCAATTGTGGTATTCAGAGTTTGGAGGTGTGTTGAGGGCACACCGGACAGCATTGCCCGGGTCTGATTGACAAAGGTTCCATTAGGACGTAGTGCACCGACTACGATGTGATCCCCGCACCATACGTCTCCGATGGGATTTACTATCGCCAGAGCTGCTACTATAGGGCCGCCGGGAATGCAAAGGGAGGCAGTGCCCAGTCCAGACTTCATCGGTCTTCCATAGATTTTTCCCGCTGTAGCTCCTGCACCGGCACCTACATTTCCTTCCGGTACTGGACCTGCATTTGCAGCTTGGCAGGCGGCATAGGCCAGTGCCGCATCAGGCGGAGGGGAGCCTTCGGCGTAGGGAAGGTCGTTGATGATCGCCGCAGGTACAAGTGGTATATCATCGATACCTTGCTCTACGATCCATCGCATTACTCCAGACGATGCCGGGAGCCCGAAAAAACTGCCGCCGCTGAGTAGTAGACCATATACAGGATATTCGGCGGTGCCGGGGCGGATGATATCGGTATTCTGGGTACCAGGACTGCCTCCGCTTACGGATACGCCGGGAACTGCTCCATAAGGGCAAAGGACCACCGTGCAGCCCGTACGGCCGCCTTCGTCCTCGGCGTTTCCCACCAGAATACCGGGGATATCAGTAAGTCCTCCCATATTGTCCTCTATTATTTTCCGGTATTTTTCCATGCTCATTTATTTCACCCTTATTAATAAAGATTTAAGACATAAGATTTAATCAGTGGTATTCAATATCATAATATGTAAATACAGATAAAAATGCCTCTTTCGCTTACAAATAAAAACTCCCCATCCTTTAGCTGATGCTCTCCTCCAGGGAGAAAGTTCTGCTAAATGTGGGGAATTCTTAAATGCGGTCAAGGGACTTTAACACTACTGTTTACTAATAAGAGCAATCCGTGAAGTACCAATAACATCGCCACAATGATTCAAGGCATTTGCCTGAAAATAAGGTGCATCTGAGTTAACATAAATTTCTGTCTCAAATCCGATACGCGGAGTACAATTTACCACTAGCGATAATCTATCAGGTTTTGGACCAGCTAGTATCTGCCAAGCGGCAGTTTCAGTTGAACCATTCCATGAAACATAGACAATCGCATCTCTGCGGAATTGATTTACAGCAATACTGGGTGGATAACATGGAAAGCCTGCCCATTTATTTTTAAATGCCCTATAAGAGAGATTTTGGTTAGGAAATTGCATATCGTATAAAAAATTCACAGAAGGATTTTCTGCGCTATTACCTGCATTTGCAAATTCAGAAAGGTACGATTCCTGTCCCCAGCCAACGAATTGATTTCCATTAGAGAGCTTTTGAACATTTCCCTGGCTGGAAACAATTAGATTAGGGTTATGATAATATGTTCGATATACGTGAGCAGTCATGTTTCTTAAATTAAGCTGAAGGATTAAACCACGTGCTGGTCCCTCTGGCGGAGAGTCTTCAGAAGCACAACAAGCATCATCAAATAAGCTAATCTTATTTCCCGGTCGATGACGAGCATCATGCTGCCAAGAAAATGTAGAGTTTGCATCAAAAGTAAAATTACTTTGCTTTCCGCCAAGCTGCCAAAGTATATTTCCCGTTTCTTTATCAATATTATAGATGGCCCACATGTTACGCATGCTTATTAAGAGGGTATTATTTGGCCCTTCTTCTACTGAATTCACGTGGAAACAGTCCCAGATATTATTAGAGCTTGTTGCTGATGATGCGGATACCATCGAATCAGCCGGATTAATATGAGCAAGCACATCCCAAAAGAAAAGAAGCTTGCCCGTTTTAAGATCGACTTCCTGTATGGAATAGTTATCAAAATATCCATCTTCCGGACCTCCATACAGTGTTAAATTGGCCGGTACTTGTTTCACAGCAGTAAACAAAGCAGTATTTCGATCGGTAATAGTAAACTCGTGAACATCTGCAGTGAAGTCCCTTTTGGCAGTTATTTTCTTAATCACTTCATAATTTTGGTTTATCATCAGGTAATAAGCGCCAGGCTCAGGATCTCCCGCAGGAAGATTAGGATTTGCAGACTGAGTTCCTGATATTGTTCCTTCCCACATGGTAAGAATGGGATTTCCTTTATAGGATTGTACTCTAAAGTCCGTATTTTGTTTATATATACTATTAAGTGGTCTAAACCAAACTGGATTACCATATGTATCCATGATTAATGAGCCTGTTTGTCCAATCATAGTTGCCTCGTACGAAGTATATGGCGCTACGAATATAAAGCCGGAAGCTGTTCCAGGCTTATTTATATTTATAGTAACTTTCATAGGATGCAAGTCAGAAGCCGAAATAAAAGTCCACACTTGTGGACTTAATTTTTTCTTGAAGTTATAATTTCCCATTCCATTATTCTCCTCTATGATTAAGATTAAATTCGTAAAAAATGGCTGTTTAGTAAAATATATTTAATTGATTCCAAAATGGTTACACATTAATCGAAAATCTTCGCCAGATTTTATGCTTTAATCTACTAAGCGAACTTTGCAATTTTAATTTTAAAGATGATCATCAATAGGGTGACAAGCGCGACTGGCATCTCACAGGGGCTGTATCAATACATTACAGCGGCTTAGATAGCCGATCATAAGTGTACGCTGTTCAATAGAAGGATAAAACGGAAAAATGTAAAATATATCCAATCATTACGATGATAATATATAATTGTTCGCATATATACTTATATCACCTTTAGGCTTAACTGTATGGCCAGTGCAAAATCTCTGGCCGTAAGGACAAGAGCTGGGTATTTGATAGGTGGAGCAATTATATCCTTTAAGACGGTTGTTTTTAAGCGGAGGGTGAAAATATGATATGGCAAAATATTTTTGAGTATTTTCAAAAAGATATAGATAATTACCTGCAGGCAATAGGGCAGCACTTTGAAATAAGCTTATTCGCCTTAGGTGTAGCGGCGGTGATTGGAATACCTTTTGGAATATTATCAACAAGAAGTAGAAAATGGTATCAATGGGTAAATGCGTGGTTTGGAACACTAAGAATTGTTCCGAGTTTAGCCGTTCTTATTATGTTAATTCCTATTGTTGGAACCGGAATTACACCAGCAATGATTGCATTGGTTTTACTTGGATTGCCGCCGATAATATTAAATACAGCACTTGGGTTTAATACAATTCCCGAATTCATGATAGAGACGGCAATGGCTATGGGCATGTCAAAAACGCAAAGTTTTTGGAAGGTAAAAATGCCATTGGCGGCACCACTCATATTGACAGGAATTAAGACGGCAATGATTGAGATCATTGCGAGTGCAACACTGGCTGCCTATGTAGGAGGGGGCGGTGTCGGCAATATTATTTTTACCGGATTAGGATTAAATAGAGCAGATTTATTACTTATAGGTGGTTTTACTGTAGCAATCATTTCCATGCTTGCAAACCTCATTATGCTAGGCTTGGAAAGATGGTTCTTTAGATATAAGTATCTTAATTTGGATATATAATTTGAATTCTAGGTGCATACAAGTAGGGTAGGGATTTTAACAATTTCATAAATAGAAAATTTAATAGAAGCAATTTAAATGGGAGGAAAGTGCCAATATGAAAAGAGTCTTAATTGCGTTATTGATTGTGGTTGTAGTCGGGAGTCTTGTTGGATGCAGTAACAATAAAAGTGTAAGTGGAGATAAAGTTACCATCCGTATAGGTTCAAAGAACTTTACAGAAAATTTAATAGTTAGTGAAATTTATGCATTGGCTCTTGAGGATAAGGGTTATAAAGTTGAACGAGTACCTAATATTGCTAGCTCCATTATCCACAATGCACTTGTAAATGGTGAAATTGATTTATATCCTGAGTACACAGGCACGGGCTTATTAGCAATTCTAAAGAAGGATTTGCTGACAGATCCAAAACGGGTTTACGACACTGTTAAATCAGAATATCTAAAGCAGTTTAACTTAGTATGGTTAAATTATTCATCAGCAAATGATGGACAGGGATTAGTTATTCGCAC
>JARBUM010000240.1 GCA_029239675.1 Pelosinus sp.
ATAATTATGACATTCTAGTTGACAAAAGCGCCTATTATAGGCGCTTTTGTTTTTTATGTGAACTTATTTTACCTTACTACCTGCAGGCATTCCTGGACCATTGACCACTGTTAATTTATCGTCACAAGACGCAGCTAGCACCATGCCACGAGATTCTATGCCGCGAATTTTTGCTGGTTTTAAGTTAATAATCATTACTACATTTTTGCCTACCAATTCCTCCGGTGTATAATGCTTAGCAATACCCGAAACAATGGTTCGTTGTTCCGTACCTAAATCAACAGTAAGCTTCAAAAGCTTATCTGCCTTTTCTACTTTTTCAGCTGCTAGTACAGTTACTACTCTAAGATCCATCTTGGCAAATTCCTCAATGGTCACTTCTGGCATACCCTCAGCAACTTCTGCTATAGGTTGTTGTTTTCCCTGATCAGCTGCTTTTACTTCAGCTGAAACTTCAACTACCTTATCTTCAATACGTGGGAAAATAGGTTCCGGTTTAGCTACTACAATATCCACAGGTAATTTCCCCCAACCCTTAGCATCATCAAAAGTAACAGCCCCAAAATCACTAGTTATCCCTAGCTGTGCCCATATTTTCGGCCCTGTAACTGGCATAAAAGGAGTAATCAGAATGGCTATAATCCTAAGAGTCTCTGCTAGATTATATAATACAGTATTAAGACGTGATTTCTTTGCCTCATCCTTAGCCAATGCCCAAGGGGAAGTTTCATCAATATACTTATTCGTACGGCTAATCAATGCCCATACAACTTTAATCGCAGCATTGATATCCATAACATCCATGAACTTCTCATACTGTATAACAGTATGTTGTACTAATTGCGCCAATTCCCTATCAAGCTCTTCTATATCGCCAGCCTCTTTAATGATACCTCCATTAAAACGACCAATCATGTTTAATGTTCTATGCAATAAATTCCCTAAATCATTAGCTAAGTCAGCATTAATACGGTTAATAAGGGCTTCTCTAGAAAAGTTCCCATCCATACCTAAGGTAATCTCTCGTAAAAGAAAATAACGGATTGCATCTGGGCCAAATTCTTCAATTAAGGCAACGGGATCAATTACATTGCCCTTGGATTTGGACATTTTATCCCCTTCCATAATTAACCAACCGTGACCATACACCTTATTTGGTATTTCAAGATCTAAGGCCATTAAAATAATGGGCCAAATAATACTATGAAAACGAACAATTTCCTTGCCTACCAGATGAATATCAGCTGGCCAGAACTTAGCAAACTTCTCGCGATCATCTAGATACCCTGCGGCTGTAATATAATTGGTTAAGGCGTCAAACCAAACATATACCACATGTTTGGTGTCAAAAGGAACAGGAATACCCCAATCAAAAGTTGTACGGGAAACGCAAAGGTCTTCCAGGCCACCTTTGATAAAATTTAACATTTCATTACGACGAGACACGGGCTGAATGAACTCAGGGTTGTTCTCAATATGAGCAAGTAATCGATCTTGATATTTAGACATACGGAAAAAATAGCTTTCTTCCTGTACCATTTCCACTGGGCGACCGCAATCAGGACATTTTCCCCCTTCTACTTGCCGCTCCATCCAAAACGTTTCACAAGGCGTACAATACCAGCCTTCATAAGCTGCTTTGTAAATATCTCCTTTATCGTAAATTTTCTGGAAAATAGCTTGTACAACATCATGATGCCGTTGCTCTGTAGTACGAATAAAATCGTCATGAGAGATATTAAGTTTCTCCCATAATTGCTGAAATGAATCTACAATTTTATTTACATAAGCGATGGGAGTCACATTCTGTTCCGCTGCTTTACGTTGAATTTTTTGACCATGTTCATCTGACCCCGTAAGAAACAGCACCTCTGTCCCTGTTAACCGCTTATATCTGGCAGCTGCATCTGCAATTGTTGTCGTGTAAGCATGACCGATATGTAAACGATCACTCGGATAATAAATAGGCGTTGTAATGTAAAATGGTTTTTTTTCCACAGTTGTAATAGCCTCCTCATAATGTTTAAATATTAAAAATAAAAGATCGGTTTCTTAGTTATACTTATGTAAATTTCATCGAATAAAACTTGTATCATAATTCGACAAAAATAAAAACTTCATACTTTTATATTATTATCCCTATTTTACCAAGAATATACACTTATGTCGAATGATTCTAGACAAATTGCACCGTTCTACTTTTTTTGACAAAAAAAGCAGGCATATCGTACAACTTATTTACTGATATGGTAAATATAGGTTGACAGCTTGGTCATTATTTGGTATTATTTAGTTAGACATATTTTGTCGAATGTTGTTGAAAAGAGAGGAGAATCGATTACGATGAAATCAACTGGTATTGTAAGAAAAGTGGACGAGCTAGGTAGGGTCGTTATTCCAATCGAATTGCGCCGCACACTCTCCATTGAAGAAAAAGACGCATTAGAAATTTACGTCGACAGCGATCGTATCATCTTGCGCAAATACGAACCTGCTTGTTCTTGTGTATTCTGCGGCAATGCTGATGAAGTAACTGTCTTTAAAAATAAAAACATCTGTAAAGAATGTTTAGATGCAATGGCAACTAATAAAGCTGTTTAAAAGAGGTTTTATAACCTCTTTTTTTTGTTTAAAATCAGTGAACTAATTTCCAATCTTACAAATAAGAGAAAAAAACTTCTGAAACGCGAAGAAATGAGACTGTGAAGAATAGGAAACTACGCATGTCTTCCTTCTTCGTGTTCTTTGCATGCCTTCGCGGCCTTCGTGTTTTATCTTTTCTCACTAAGCTGTACATTCTATAGTTACTGCGGCCTTTTACGCTAATTCCAATGTAGCTTGATATACCTCTCTCTTTGGTAAACCTCTCTGTTGGGCAATGGCCTTAATAGCATCTTTTTTAGGCATACCAGTTTCTATCAACGCCACGACAGCATCTAGAACAGGAAGCTGTTCCTGATCAAGTTCAACGGTTTCA
>JARBUM010000241.1 GCA_029239675.1 Pelosinus sp.
GTATAGTGCATTATCACACCCGTAATTACTTCAGGTATGGGTGGACAACCTGGCACTTTTATAATTGTCTTACCGCTAATTACATCACTAACCGAAACAGATTTGGTTGGATTTGGTTTAGCAGCTTGAATTCCTCCCCAAGCCGCGCAGGAACCAACTTCAATGATCGCAGCAGCGCCTTTTGCTACTTCTTTAAGATTATGTACAAAGGATTTACCACCCACCATACAATAAATACCGTCATCATTCAATGGTACTGCACCTTCAACTGCAAGTATGTATTTACCATTATACTTTTTCATAACCTCTTGCAAGTGATGTTCTAAAGGTTCTCCGGCAGCAGCAGCCAAAACATCCATATACTCCATAGAAATCATGTTTAATAATACATCAGATGCTAAGGGTGTTTGAGAACGAATAAAAGCCTCATCACAACCTGTACACTCGTGTCCATGTAGCCAGATGACTGGCACTAACGGCTGTTTCTCGGCAGCAGATACTACATCCGAAATTAGATTTGGTGATAAACCTAAAATCCCGGTAATAGTCACACAGGTTTTTAAGAAGTTTCGCCGGCTCACATTCTTTTTTTGAAATAGATCCCATAGAGATTCCATATTCCCCACAATTAACCTCCACTCATTTTACAAAAAAAGACTTGGCGCATGCGCCAAGTCTTCAATAACGCAGACAGAAGTTCTATTCTTTTACTTCTCTAACCCCACGATCACACCATGGTTCTTCTGCCATATAATCCCCATCATAATAGTAATATGCACGAGCTCTACAACCACCGCATATCCCATCATAGCCACAGGTTCCACATCCGCCTTTTAGTGGCTCATGCCTTAATTTATTAAACATTTCACTATCACGCCATAATACATCAAAATCAGTTTGCTTTACGTTACCTATTTTAATCGGTAAATAAGGGCAAGCTTGCACATCTCCGTTCGGTAAGATCACGCAGTAAGCCGTGCCCGCCAAACAGCCTCTAGTGAAGCGCATAGGTATATTACGCTCTTTTGCAATACGCATAAACTGAGGGGCACAAGTAGGTTTAAGTTCAATGGGCACTTCTTTTTGTTTCTCTAAGATACGTGTTAACACAGCTTCATATTGTTCTGTCTTTAGTGTTGTATCTTCAATATCTTTACCCCTACCTGTGGGAACCAAGAAAAAGATATGGTGGGCCATAGCGCCTATTTCAACAGCTAAATCTGTAATATCGGTAACTTCTTTTTCATTCCAAGTTGTTATTGTTGTATGAATCTGAAAAGGAAGCCCCACTTCACGACAAGCTTTCATAGCTGCAATAGTTTTATCCCAAGCCCCTTCTGACTGACGAAATTTATCATGTATGTTTTTATCTCGGCTATCAAGACTAATACCTGCTGCACCAAGTCCAGCTTCTTTTAATTTTATTGCAACTTCCTTAGTAATCAAAATTCCATTAGTACCAAGCACTGGCCGTAGCCCAATGCTTTTTGCATAAGAAATTAATTCATAAATATCAGAACGCATCAAAGGTTCGCCGCCACTTAAAATAATAATCTTAAAGCCAGCACGAGCCATTTCATCTAGTAATTTCTTACCTTCCTCAGTACTTAATTCATCATTTCTCTTAGTTCCCGCATCACGATAGCAGTGAACACAGCTAATATTACAAGCTTGGGTGGTATTCCATGAAATAATCATATATAACTCCTTCCAGGATTTGCCGGTTTAAATATTATTGTACTTTTCAACTTGGAAAAACTCTAAATACAAAAATAAACGAACTATCTATACTAAGATTTATTATTATCCTGTCCATTGGCAGTAGCATCTTTAAAATTACTAATCCCTTTGCCGATTGCCTTTCCAAGCTCAGGCAGCTTAGATGGGCCAAAGACGACTAATGCAATTGCTAAAATAACCACGAGCTCAGACATACTAAAATTAAACATGCTCAACCCCCTTCTTATTAATATTATCGCAAATTAATACCATTTAGACAACATAATTTTGCATAATTTGTACAATTCATTTCGTAACCTGATTCTAACAATAATAAAAGGGCCTAGCAACGGCTAAGCCCTTCTATCTTATCTAAATCACCTTGTCGATAGCATCCATTAAATCCTTGCGTGGACGATATCCCACGATCCGATTGACTTCCACACCATCTTTGAATAATAATAAGGTAGGAATTCCCATAACATTATAGTTACTAGCAAGCTGCTGCTGTTCGTCAACATTTACTTTTACCACCAACGCTTTACCTTCATATTCCTCACCTACCGCCTCAAGTTCTGGTGCAACCATTTTACATGGTCCGCACCAAGAAGCCCAAAAATCTACAAGTACAGGTTTACCCGATTGAGATATTTGTTCCTTAAAATCACTTTCGCTAGTAATGTTCAAGACACTCATTATGTAACCTCCAATATTTTTATTTATTTTATTATAAACCATTCTGAAAATTTCATTACTTGTTATAAAACCTTATTTACATTTTAGAAAACATTCAATTAAAAGTCAATAGTTACTAGATATTTAAAATTATTTTATTTTCAATTTTATTTAATAATAATTATCCTATTTCTAAATTCTAGGACTAAAGAAAGAAAAACCTTTTCTATTTTTATTAGAAAAGGTTTCATCTGCATAAGGTTGTGAGTAATCAATAAGCCGAGTTCTGTACCGCTTACGCGGTGATGATCATCTATCTAGTCTGGCAGTTACCTGACAGCTCTAGCGACGCAACCCGGAAGGTTCAGCGGGCAGCTTCATCCCTTCCCTATTCGGTCTTGCTCCAGGTGGGGTTTACCAAGCCAGTCAGTCACCTAACTGCTGGTGCGCTCTTACCGCACCGTTCCATCCTTACCAGCATAACTGGCGGTTTACATTTCTATGGCACTTTCCCTAAGGTCACCCTCGCTGGACGTTATCCAGCACCCTGCCCTATGGAGCTCGGACTTTCCTCGTATGCTT
>JARBUM010000069.1 GCA_029239675.1 Pelosinus sp.
GTAGAGGATTTAGATGAGGCAATATGGGAATGCCTAGCTACTATTGCAACCTCCAAAGGCCGTATGCAAGATTATCTATATACCAAGAATACACTTATATATTCTAAACATATAACACACTTACATAAACTTCAGCTTGAGTTAAAGAAAAAACAAAACAAGGCCCTGGGATGGTATCACGACAATTTGATCGATAGCGAAACCGTTCAAAAAGAATTACAAACGATCAGTGCAGAATTGGCTACCATACAATCAACCCTTTCTGAACTAATGATAGCCCAAGAAAAAACAAACCAACTGGCGACATCACCAATTGATTTGCTGCAAGCTAAAACCTTTATGGAAAAGCGTAATATATTATTAAAACTGCCCTACCGTATCGTTGCTGTAAGATTAGAGGGATCTTACGAATTCTTCCTTGAAAAGTAATTTTCCATCAATGATCAAGTATCACTAAGACTTCCATCATCAATAAATGGGTGGCAAGAAGGACTAACCGCCTTGATTCTGATCCTCTTTTATCTTTTTTACTATTTGGATATCTGACATATTAAGATCTGACGTCTTTATCATATTTTTACCTCCTACACCTCTGCTTGTTCCATATATTATATGAAAAAAAAGAACAAAGGTGTTAGTGATATAACAAACATATCAAAATTCAGCGCAATCTTTCTTTTAAAAGTTCAGCAATTTTCCAACGAAATTCTATTTTTTCATTTTGTTGTTCTTTATCACCGATAAATTCTTTTGGTGGTATGGCAGTCGTATTTGTGATGTCAATAAAACATAGAGGAGGAAATAATACACACCACCAATTTTTCCCTTCTGCCTTCCCTACCAATACTCGTACTGCTTCATATCTACCAGCCGGCAATACCAGACTGCCATATGCCTTTATGGGAAAATCAAACATGCCATACTGTATGGATACTGGATAATCTGATCCATTCTTCGCAACAACTTCTTCCGCTACAGCAGTGAGTTCATTCTGATGCTCTAATACTATATGTTTTGCTATTTCTTTATCAACAACAGTTTCTAAATAGGGTGATAAGTAAGCAATGACAGCATCACGCACTTTTAGCTTTAACTGCTGATCTGCTACACTATCACTATTCGCCAATACATGTAAACGAATTAAATTTTCTTTACCGCATGCTACAGGCAAATTCTCTTTTTCCTGATAAAGTAAAAATCCCCAACCAGCAGCAATAAAAAGGACTACTAATAAACCAAATCCCCCTAGTGTCTTGTACTTCACAGTAAATTTCTCCCCTACTCATTTAAATATATTTACGCATATGGCTGAGAGCCGCTTTTTCTAAACGTGAAACTTGCGCCTGAGATATTCCAATTTCATCAGCCACTTCCATTTGTGTTTTCCCTTCAAAAAACCGTAAATTAAGAATATGTTTCTCCCTATCACTTAATCTGTGTAGCGCTTCTTTTATTGCTACTCCTTCTAACCAATTAAAATCTAGCTGTTTATCATCACTGATTTGATCCATTACAAAAATAGGGTCTCCTCCATCATGATAAATTGGCTCAAATAAAGAAATCGGTTCTTGAATAGCATCAAGAGCAA
The DNA here is from genome assembly GCA_029239675.1 of Pelosinus sp. Classification (GTDB taxonomy): domain Bacteria; phylum Bacillota; class Negativicutes; order DSM-13327; family DSM-13327; genus Pelosinus. Next base: position 1,589 of record JARBUM010000069.1, read on the forward strand.
AAACAATTTCTTCTCTCTGAATTTTAAGTTCATCAGCAATTTCTTTGATAGATGGCTCACGAGAATGCCGATTTACAAGAGAATCTCTTACTTGTAATGCTTTATAAGCAATATCCCGCATGGAGCGACTAACGCGAATAGGATTATTATCACGTAAATATCGGCGTATCTCACCAATAATCATGGGCACAGCATATGTGGAGAACTTAACATTTTGTGAAAGATCAAAATTATCTATGGCTTTCATCAGACCTATGCAACCAACTTGAAATAAATCATCTACATATTCTCCCCGATTATTAAATCGTTGAATTACACTTAAAACCAATCGTAAATTTCCATATATTAATTGTTCTCTTACAGATAGTTCTCCATCTTGAAGCACTACAAATAATTCACGCATTTTAGTAGCGGAAAGCACCGGGAGTTTCGCTGTATTTACGCCGCAAATTTCCACCTTATTTATAATCATTTTATTCCCCCCCATTGGTTTCCATCGTCCATTTCATTTAGTACCATACATGAGCATTATTGCCATGCATAATCAGTTTTATTCATACCCTTCGAAATGGCTGAAAGGAATTTTACAAAAACCAATAATATTGCGACAAAAATTAAGCCCTGAACTATTCTCTGCTAATAAAAAAATACACCTCTGACGAGGTGTATTGAGAAAATAGTTCTAATTAAGGCCTTACTTTTTTCAGTTATTCCATCCGCATAATTTCTTTACGTAAACGTTTTATAATTCTCTTTTCTAATCTAGAAATATAAGATTGAGATATGCCTAACATATCCGCTACTTCTTTCTGAGTCCGTTCTGCTCCGTCATCATGCAAGCCAAACCTCAGCTCCATTATGCGCCGTTCTCGGCCACATAATTTATTCATAGCAGTGTGTAATAACGTCTTATCCACTTCTTCTTCAACGGATTTATAAATAATATCATTTTCGGTACCTAATACATCAGATAGCAGTAGCTCATTACCATCCCAATCAATATTCAAAGGCTCATCGAAGGATACCTCTGCTCGTGTTTTACTATTCCGTCTAAGATACATTAGTATTTCATTCTCAATGCATCTAGATGCGTATGTTGCCAACTTTATACGTTTCACAGGGTCAAAAGTGTTTACAGCCTTAATTAAGCCGATGGTACCAATACTAACTAAATCTTCTATTCCCACTCCCGTATTCTCAAACTTACGCGCAATATACACAACCAAACGTAAATTTCTTTCAATAAAAATACTCTTAACCCCTAAATCACCCTTTTGCAAACGGGTTAATAAAAATACTTCCTCGTCATTACTTAAGGGAGGAGGCAATACTTCCGTGCTACCAACATAAAAAACCTCATCAGCTTCTAATAATCCTAACCTCTGCAACATACCAATCCATTTAAGTTTAAGTACTATTTTAATGATAGGCCATGTCATGCGCATATATTTGCCTCCCCTTTTTTGTATAGTTCATTTAATATCTGAGGATGTAATAGGCCAGCATACGTCCCATCCCCCGATAGAGATCCACTATAAATAGCAATCACCACATCATGAAGATCTATTACTCCTTTTTTAGTCGATACAATTAAAGCATCTAACCTAAATGCCAACAGCATACTACGACTACCAATTCCATGATAAGGAATAATTTGTGTGCGTGAAAGCCATTTTTCATCCGCACACTGTGCTAAATTCACCAACCACATATCTGGCACATTATCTCGTAAAAAAGCTACCACATCCTCACTTAAAATTGGTTCCACAGCATACTGACTAACTAAAATTACTGGCTTACGACCAATTGTAGTATATAGACTATTACCTGTATCAAGCATAGCCGTAAGCTCATTTATCTGTCCGTCATATTCAATTTTAATCTGATATAAATTTTGTCTACGTGTTACACCAGCCAGCATACGCCGTATAAGGCTAAAAATCAAAATACTGCCTAGACAACTCCCCCATAATACATTCTCCCAAGGTACGTTTGTAAAATTTATGGATAAGGTATTAACGTAACCATTGGTTTGCCAAAAATATAACCATCCAACGATAGATCCGCCTAAAATAAAGGCCACAATATAAAAGGATGCTAAAAGCAAAAATAGCATACGTTTGGATTGAAATCCAAACGCAATACAAATCAACAAAAGGGATACTCCTAATTTGGCGACAATAGTATGACAAATCTCCATCATAGGCAACATACCTACTAAGACATAGCAGCTCCCTACTGCGGCTGCTAATATAATACGCCAAGTCTTATATGTAACACCCGCAGCCCACGCTGCCAACATTAAAATAATGCTATTCATTATAATATTTATAATAAAAACTACATCCGCATAGATATACACTTTAATAACCGCCCTACCACTTTATCACTTTTGCAACAATATATATTTTATATAATAATCTATTGTTTCAATGCATAAGTTATTCTTATTATAACAAGCTGATCATCATTTTTTTGTAGAAATGTGGATATTTTTTCCATTTTATTTGTCGCATAAGTTAATAAAAGGCATGTGAAAATGTAATATTTCCACATGCCTTTTTACTTTATTAAATTCATAATATTTTTAAAGATATCAACTAGCCTAAGTCAAGAGATAAAATTCTAACGTCTCATCCATGTAGGTATATCTAAATCACGAACTTTGAAAGGTTCTATTGTTGTACTCTCCAGTTTTCCTTTTACTACATTTACATTAAGTGGTTTACCATCAAATCCTGTTGCAATTACAGTAACTCGTACTTCATCCTGGAAGCTTTCATCAATAACTGCACCAAATATAATATTTGCTTCTGGATCAACCGCATCAGAAATAATCGCAGCGGCTTCATTCACTTCTAATAAACCTAGACTTGGCCCACCAGTAATATTTAGAAGAACTCCTCGAGCTCCTTCGATAGAGGTTTCTAGCAAGGGGCTTTTTATTGCTGCTTCTGCTGCAGCTACAGCTCTATTATCGCCTGATCCATAGCCAATGCCCATTAGTGCTGAACCAGTATCTGTCATAATAGTCTTGACATCTGCAAAGTCTAAATTAATCAATCCAGGCACTGCAATTAAGTCAGAAATCCCCTGTACACCTTGTCTTAATACATCATCTGCAATACGAAAAGCATCAATCATGGAGGTACGCTTATCAGCAACTTGTAATAAGCGATCATTCGGTATAGTAATAAGAGTATCCACTTTTTCCTTCAATTTCGCAGTTCCGCTTTCAGCTTGAGCTTGGCGTCTTCGCCCTTCAAATGAGAAAGGCTTTGTAACAACACCAACAGTTAATGCTCCTACCTCTTTAGCACATTCAGCAACAACTGGAGCTGCACCAGTACCAGTACCGCCTCCCATGCCTGCTGTTACAAAAACCATGTCAGCTCCACGCAGTGCCTTTATGATTTCTTCGCGGCTTTCTTGAGCAGCCTTTTCACCAATTTCTGGATTAGCCCCTGCCCCAAGTCCTTTTGTAAGTTTCTCACCAATTTGTATCCGATAAGCCGCCTGAGAATGCATCAATGCTTGTGCATCCGTATTTACTGTTATAAACTCTACACCATGTAAGCCAGCAGCAATCATTCGATTTACAGCATTATTCCCACCGCCGCCAACACCAATTACTTTAATTGCAGCAAACTGATCTAAATCCATATCTAATTCAAGCATGGAATTTCCCCCTTATAGTCACAAAATTTAGTTTTTTAAAAATTTCCTACACTTACTCATTAATAGCCGCCAAGAACTACTGGCAAGAGTAGCTTGTGGCTTGGGCAAATTCTTCACAGCGTACTTCAGTATCCCATAACAAGCAGTATTCCTAGGAGAACTATATTCCAATAGTAGCTCCTGAGGAATTGCAATTTCAACTGGCATGCTAAAGGTTGCCTCAACGTTTTGCACAAAACTGGGCATAGCCCCACAACCACCAGTAAGAAATATTTTCTCTAATTTATTTTCTTCCAAGAATACTTTAATATGATCATGTATTAAATAAACAAGCTCGCAGATACGGCTTTCAACAATGTCATATAAAAAATCATAGGAAACATGTTTGTCAGTGGTATTATACGCGTTACAATCTAATATAATTTCTTGCCCCCGTAACTGTTTGTCCAACTTGGCATAATATCTTTTAATTTCTTCAGCATGCTCCCACGAAATATCCAATCCCTGCATAATGTCATTTGTAATATAATTTCCGCCTAAGGTCAGTGCTGTTGATAAATAAATATGCCCATCTTTGTATAATACTAATTCTGTAGTCCCAGCACCTATATCCATAACTAAAAAATTTCCAGCAGACACTGGCGTTATAGTTTCTGTAACGGCAATAGCATTCGCTATTACACCATTAACATGTATACCTAGATCCTCAATGTCTTTAACCAAATTATTGAGCACTAGCTTAGGTATACTGACTATATGGGCTTCCACTTCTAAATGAGAACCTTTTTCCTGTAATGGCAGTCCATTTCTTCTTTGTTTATCAACAAAAAATTTTTGTGGCAATACATGTAATATTTCATGCTCATCAGGAATAGCAGCAACCAATGTAGCAGCGTGATAGACGCGCCTCATGTCATCAAGAGTAATATTGTTAGGAACGGCTGGAGTAATACTACCAATACTATTTACAGCACTAAGTTCCATACCACCGATACCAATATAAGCCTCTTTAACAGAAAGGTTGGTAGCCAGACTTGTGCAATCAACGGCTTGTGCAATTGACTGTGCAAGTATTTGGGAATTAGAAATTACACCCTTTGTAAAACCTTCCGTTGGCATAGAACCACTACCAGCAATTTCTATACTTTCATCTATACCTATTTTCCCAAGAAGCACTTTAATATTACTCGTCCCTACATCAATCCCTAAGATATATTTGCCTTCCATGACTAACCTCATCTAAAAGTATTCTACATCATACTTCTATTTCAACATAAATACCATTTTTCCTTTTTTTGTTGTAATAAAAAGACAATTTTCCTAGTAAAATATTTCTTAAGTCCTATTCTCCTAATAATTTATTATTTCTTACAAAAAATTACAGCTATAAAAAAAGGCTACCGCGTCTTTTTTACAATCAATCTAAGTACTGCGCCCAAGTATGTTGTTATAAGCGGAAATTAAACGCTAATAACGAAGCGCTTATACTATGACACCTTACGCTCTAAAAACAACAAAATTCGCTACTACTATAAAATAAAGCCGCTCTGTGAGCGGCTCAAATTATCACAAAACATTATTACTTTCTTAAAAAATAGCGTCTAATAATCGCTAAATTCTGGAATATGCGCAAACCAAACGCCAATAATGCTACATAATATAAATCAATACCTAAACCTTCGCCAATGTATACTAACCCAGCAGCCATTAAAGCATTGGTAAAAAAACCAGTTACAAACACCGTATTGTCAAATTTCTCCTCAGCACCAGCCCGCAGTCCACCAAATACAGAATCTAAGGAGGCTAATAAAGCAACTGACATGAATTTTGCATATTCAACAGGTATGGTTATTGGGAAAAATGCTCCTAAACTAATACCAACAATAAGTCCAATCAATGGTAAAGCCATCATTTACCACCGTCCTTTATTGGTTTGGCATATTCAAAGCGAAAAGCCCCTTTATATGCTGGAACTTCTACAATTTCTTGTTTCTTAAGGCTCACCTGAATGCCCCAAAATTGTAATGTTTCTACTACTCCGCCCCTCATCTTCAGAGAGTTTTCTAGAGTTTGCGGCTCACCAATTACCAAAATTTCATATGGTGGCGAATAACGTGCATTATTTACTGATAAGGTTGGTCCAGCACAACGTATTTCTGAAGTAGCAATAAGCCTCTGCCCATTAATAGAGATTGCCTCAGCACCAGCAGCCCATAATTCGTTAATTACTTTTAGCATATCTTCATCATGAATTAAATATAAGTTCGGATTTTCTCCTGGTTTTGATAATCTTTTACTATCGTCAATAGTGATACTAAGACCAGTTCCTCTAACAGCGACTACACCAGCACCCATTTTAATATTTTCACTTTCTTTCGTTGCCGATTCTACACTGGTCGTCTGCCTTAGTTCATTTATCTCTTTCAATAGTGTATCACGTTCTTTTTCAGTCTGACTTAAACGTTGTGATAAGTCTTCGATACGCTGAAAAGGAATACTGGATCGGATATCCTGGGCTGTACGAAATTGTACCGCCAACATAAATCCTAATACTACGCACACTAAGGCAATAGTAACTTGTCCTTGTCTAAGCTTCAGCAATTTCTCGCTCTCCTTTAGGTAAAATATACTTTCTTAATGAGATTTATATTGTCATCTTAGGGTTTTAATTTAATAAATGGTGACGCATAGGTCAGATCAATATATTCTACATTCATCTTTTTGTCACTAATCTCGTGTAGGATAGTATTGGTTAATTTGGCTTTATCAGACAGTTTTTCACTAGTACCTAAACGTATTTGCACTGATGTAAGCGTATAAGCAATTACTTGCTCCGAAGATTTCACATTAACCTCGGAAATTTGTTTTAACACGGTTTCATCCAGCAAAGATAAATAATGTACAACACTTCGAATCGCTGGATTTTCAATTTTATCACTCACATACTCATTATCTAATCGAATTCCTGTAATCATTGGCACATTCATGGTTTTCAAGTTCTTAAAAGCTGCCAATACAACTCCTTGAGGATCCAGTTCCAAAAATCCATAGCCGCTGGTAACATATGCCATTGGCTTACGTTCTTTTATATGAATGACAATTGTTCCTGGAAACCGTCTTGATATCTCAACTTCTGAAATTCTTAAATCATAAAGTAAGCGAGTTTTTATATCAGATGTATTTAGATTAAATATATTCAATTTTTCAGGAATCTCAGCTATTTTATACACGTCATCCACTGTTACATAATTATTACCCTCAACTACCACTTCTCCAACAATAAAATAAGATGATTTAATAAGTAATAATCCAGCAATAAGTATAACAAGTACTAAAATTAGTCCAATAAACCCTCGAGCTGACATAAATCCTTTGTCTTTTGGTGTATACTGTAATGACTCTAGATCTCCCATATTCTCGCTCCTTGGAATCTACTTAATAAATACAATTATAAAAGTAATCATACAACAATTCCAGCCATAATACAATTGTAAAAAAAAAGTAGACAGTATGTTTATATACTATCCAATAAATTACTGAGTCAGCCAACTATGAAAAGAAATAAATACGCAATATCAATTCATAGTAAACTGATTAGTATTGAATCTATATAAATACTGTCTATGTGTTTATAGAAAGGGCTTGATTCAATTGGTTCTAACTCCATTTGGATCTTACTCTCAATTACCCTTCGGACTTAGTTGCTCTTAGCTCCCTGTTTTTAAATACTATTTATCTTTTAGTAGACACAACAATTCCTCACATAATGCAGGAAATGAGATTCCTGCGGCTGCAGCAGCTTTAGGCACTAAGCTAGTAGCAGTCATGCCAGGTATTGTATTTACTTCTAATACATAAGGATTATTATCATTATCAAGCATGACATCTACCCTAGCAATCCCACAGCATCCTAATGCATTAAAAGCCTTCAAAGCTACTGTTTGCACAAGCAACGTAATATCATCTGATAATGGAGCCGGCACAACATATTCTGTCGCACCTTTTGTATATTTAGAATGGTAATCATAGCGGCCCGAAAAAGGTACTATTTCAATAACAGGTAAAGCCTTTGGTGCTTTATTACCCCAAATTGCAACTGTAAGTTCTCTTCCCTTTATAAATTCTTCAACCAAGATAGTATCACTATATTGGAAAGCCTGCCCAATAGCTTGAGATAACTTCTCACTTTCTTCAACAATAACAACACCAATGCTAGAACCTTGCGACGCTGACTTTACTACAACTGGCAAACTAAAATCAGCCATAATTTCTGTTACTAAATCTCGATCTAAGTCCTCTTTCGAAAATAAAAGAGAGCGCGGTGTAGGAATGGAAGCTGATAAGAATATTCTTTTAGAAACACCTTTATCCATAGCCATAGCACTGGATAATACACCTGATCCAGTATAAGGAATTCCTAATAGTTCAAGTGCTCCCTGTAAAACTCCATCTTCACCATACTGACCATGAACAGCGTTAAATACAACTTCAATTTTCTCTTCAGCTAATTGTTCTACAAAGCGCGTTGGTTCAAGATCAATTCCGACTGCAGAATGATAGCCAGCTTCTTGAAGTGCCGCTAAAATAGCCCTTCCTGTATTTAAAGAAACCTCTCTCTCCGCTGATGGCCCTCCCATTACCACTGCAATTTTTTTATCTTTCATAATATGAATCCCCCTAGTCCTTTTTATGACGCGAAATATTAGCGCCCAAACTTCTAAGCTTTTCTTCTAATGCTTCATATCCTCTATCAATATGATATACATTCTCGATTTCCGAAACTCCCTCTGCAGCCAACGCAGCAAGAACTAATGCTCCACCAGCTCTAAGATCGTGCGCAGCAACAATCGCCCCTGTTAGTTTAGGTATACCACGAATAATAGCAGTACGACCTTCCACTTTTATTTTAGCTCCCATGCGAATCAATTCATCCACATGTTTAAAACGATTTTCAAAAATTGTTTCTGTTATAATACTCGTACCTTTAGCATTGGTTACTAACGACAGCATAGGTGCTTGTAAATCAGTGGGGAAACCTGGATACGGTAATGTTTTAATATCAACACCTCGTAGATCCCCTCCTTTTACACGGATATAGTTATTTCCTGTAGTAATCTTTACACCAATATCTTTCAGTTTGTCTGTCACTGAAAATAAATGTTCTGATAGTATATTTTCTACCACTACATCCCCATGAGTAATTGCTGCCGCCACAAGAAAAGTACCAGCCTGAATGCGATCGGACATTACAACATGTTCAGTAGGCATTAATTTCTTTATACCGTCAATTCTAATAATATCAGTACCAGCCCCATTTATCTTAGCACCCATTTTATTAAGAAATATTTGCAAATCACATATCTCTGGCTCGCGAGCTGCATTTCGAATAATTGTTGAACCAGTGGCTAATACTGCAGCCATCATAGCATTTTCTGTAGCACCTACACTAGGGTAATCAAAATTAATTTCGCCACCCGTCAAGCAAGTAGCTTGCGCTTCAATAAAGCCAAAGCTCTCCTTAACACTAGCACCAATTTTCTCTAATGCCTTAATGTGCAGATCAATGGGCCTAGGGCCAATTGCACATCCTCCAGGATAACAAAGCTTTACTTTATGAAACCTACCTAAGAGTGGTCCCATCAGAAAAACTGATGCTCTCATCTCTCTCATTAAATGTTCGGGAATTTCAGCATCTTGTATGCTGGATGTATCAATAAGTAATGTATTCTGCTCTCTGATAATTTTAGCTCCAAATAATGTTAGAATATCTTGCATCACTTTAATATCTCGCAAGTAAGGAACATCATGAATAATACTCACACCAGAAGATAATAGCGTTGCTGCCATAATTGGCAATATCGCATTCTTAGCCCCACTTACCCTGATTGTTCCATTTAATTGTACTTCCCCTCTGACGATAAATTTCTCCACCGTCTTCCCCCTCCTAGAAAAGTACAATCACCCTATACTTCATTAGAGAACTTGGCTTTCACCAAGCATCATCACAATCTTTTAGCCATAATTTTTAGTTACATAAAATAGATAGAGTAGCATTCTACTTTACTAAATTTTTTAAATTACGCCAAATCATTTATATCTAATTTTTTCACTTTATGAACATTGTGTGTTTTTGCAACACTTTTCTATAGAAACAAATGTCTCCCATAGGGGAGACAAGATCCATATCTACTGTTTTTGTACTAAGGCTTCAATTAATTCTTCACCTACACGGTAAACATTTCCAGCTCCCATAGTGATGACCAGATCACCTGGTTCAACAATCTCACTAAGATACCTAGCGATTTTATCTTTATCAGCAATATAAATTACCTTCTCATTCGTTTGACGTTCAACCTCCTCTTTCAAAACCTCACCTGTAATACCTGGAATTGGAGTTTCTCCAGCTGCATACACATCAGTAAGAACTAAAATATCACTTGGTTTAAAAGCGCAGCCAAACTCATTGCGTAAAAATGCAGTACGTGAGTAACGATGAGGTTGGAATACGCAAATCAGCCGTTTAGGTTCTGTTTGACGTGCTGCTAATAAAGTTGTCATGATTTCAGTAGGATGATGAGCATAATCATCAATAACCCAAACTCCATTAATTCTTGCCTTCGTCTGAAAACGACGTTTGGCTCCTTGAAAATGAGATAGTCCCTCTGCAATCTCCATAAAAGTAAGACCAATATTTAACCCAACAACTACAGTTGCTAAAGAATTGGCCACATTATGTCTTCCAGGAACATTAATTTTTATCGAACCCAATAACTCTTCTTCGTGATAAACATCATAAGTAGTGATAGCTCCCTGAGTCTGAAGATTGCGTGCCATATATTGAGCATTATGATCAATTCCATAGGAAATGTAAGGCCGATCCACTTCACTTACTAGATCACGAATATGGGCATTATCAAAACATAAAATACCTACTCCAGTATTCACCGGCAATTTATGTAAAAACTTCTTAAAAGTATGTAAAATATTTTCCATTGTTTTATAAAAGTCCATGTGATCATTTTCAATATTTGTAACTACAGCGATATGAGGAGAAAATTTCAAAAAAGAACCATCACTTTCATCCGCTTCTGCCACAAGATATTGGCCTGATCCCAATTTAGCATTACCGTTTAAATAATCTACTTCACCACCAATGATCACTGTAGGATCAATTCCTGCATGTTCAAGCATAACTGCAATCATCGATGTAGTTGTAGTCTTACCATGAGCACCAGCTACAGCAATCCCTTTATATTGCAGCATTAGATATGCCACTATATCTGCACGATGAAAAATTGGAAGTTTTTTCTCTTTTGCCAACTTAACTTCAGGATTAGTCTCTGGAATAGCCGTCGATATTACAATTGCTTGGGAATCTTGAATATTTTCCCCACTGTGCCCCAAAAATATATGAGCTCCCATTTTTTCTAATTTATTGGTAGTTTCGGATTTAGCAAGGTCAGATCCTGAGACAATATATCCCATTTGTAATAAGACTTTGGCAATAGCGCTCATCCCGGCACCACCAATACCAATAAAATGAATTCTTTTTATGTCTTTTAGCAAGAAACCTTCTCCCCTTTCTTGGGCACCCTTACCTATCAGCTCTTATGTGTGTTTTATAGTATGCAGGTAATAACAAGGGTGTTACAGCTTA
>JARBUM010000242.1 GCA_029239675.1 Pelosinus sp.
AACCATACCTTATTATTCTTTTTAATATACCAAATTTTTTTACATTTCTACCATTAAATAGAAGCATCTGCACTAAAATCTTTCCCTCCAATATATATTCTCTCGTACGACTAACATGATTTTTACCCTGTTAAATAATGGTGTTTATAAAATATTTACAATATTTATAGATTAATTGCTTTGGCAGTTCTTAATATACGGTTTTTAGCGGAATGCTGGCATTATGCAAAGTTTTTAGCATTATAATATTTCGTTTCATAACATCCAAATTAGACTTTTTAATATATGTATCTGACACGCCCCAGGCCTTATTATAAATCTGGCTACCACACCTTGCATATTCCAATTGCATAAAAGGTTACTTATTTACTTATTTACTTATGGGTTTCTGAATATTCTCTCATTTTTACCTTTCAGTCTTGACCACTACTTTGCATTCATTCTGACTCCAAAGAGTTGAGATCACATTGTATCCAGCATTTTCATCTAGTCCCTTTATCAATCCTTCCATTGCATCAAGACAATAAATATTGCACGGACTCCCGGCTCCCAGCTTTTTTGACAAACTACATAGCATACAGTTTGTTGCTGTAGCCTTAAAACCTTCATTATTTTGTTCTGTTTTCCAATTAGCGCAGCCAAAAATTTCTGGAAGTATTTCGAATACTTGTATAGGCCTTTGAATTCCAAGCTGGGCTGCACGCAATTTACCGCCTGCCAGCTGCTCCTGTTTTTTCTCAGCAGTTACTTTTAAAAGAATTCCTTCCGTATCCAGCCTTAATACTGAATCTGCCAATGCCCCTGCATATATCATCTGCAACAATTTAATTTTCTTTTCATTATCCATAATCCGATCCTCCATTTATAAACTTGATATTTTCATTAATAATTCAATTTCATTTTTTATATCTTCATCAGGAATCTCCTCATCCAAAAGAATGATTTTTTCTATCACATTCTCCATTACCCTCACAAATAAGTTTGAAAAATCAGGCAGTATTTTTTTATTTTCTATATATCTCTCTAATATTTTTTTAGTTCTCTCCATACGACCATTTTCCCATTCAATCAAGTCTTTTCTAACCTTTGATTCTCCGTCAAAACCCAGCCAAACTTTTAGTGAGAGCTTATATACAGCTTTGTCATAGCTTAAGAGTTCTTTTCTTTGCTTTATTGCATTAAAATAAGTCTCTTGTACCGTTGCTCCAATTATAACTTGTGCATTCAACCTTTCTATAAGCAAAACAAATTCATTGTATGCTACTTCGTAGAATAAATCCACTTTGTTCTTGTAGTAATAATACAACATTGGCAAGCTACACTCTGAGCCAGAAGCAATATCTCTCATGGATGTACCATGATAGCCTTTTTCTGAAAATAACCTTACTGATTCTTTAAGTATTCTTTCTCTTAGTCCTTTATCTGTTTTGTTCCTCATTCAAGTTACACTCCATTTATACTTAACGTTCGTTAGATTTAATACTAACACTCGTTAGATTCTTTTGTCAATATCTTTTTCTACAAAATAAAATCCAAATGTATTAAGATTTTTTATCTTAATACATTTGGATTTCTCTCTTGATTTTGATACTAAGGAATATATTATAGCCATGCATTTGAATGATTCATTGTCTGTTGCAATTCCTCAAAAGATACTTTCAAGCGATAGCCGTCTGCTGTTTCCTCACCGGAAAGAGCTTCTGTTATTTTGTTTTTATTGTCCTTTAATCCATGCAGCAATATCCATAATCACCTGTGGTTCTACATGGTTTGGAGCATTATAAACCGAATACATGGTTTGGAGCATTATAAACCGAAATATCCGGAATACCATTTCTAGAAATTTGGTTTGGCATAAACATATGGCTAAGATCATTGTAGAGGTGGTAGGTAACATTATTTTGACCCTCTAATGTCGTCTGCCAAAGTTTGTAGTCTTTGTCCGGATAGACTTGGAAATCAACAGTGCCTTGTAGAATAAGCATAGGAATATTTAGCTTCTTCACAATGTTAATGCTATCAATAGCATTTAAACTTTTCCAGTAACTAGTGGGTATACCCATAATATAATTAGTACCGCCATCATCTAAAGTCTTAGTTTTTACAATTTCAGCTTCAATTTGCGCAAGTAGATCATTTTTTTGCTGTTCGGTAAGTGAAGTTTCTGCCTCGAGAGCTGCTTTGTTCTGGTCAAGAATTATGTCTTGAAGTGAACGTAAGGAACCAGCCATTGAGATAAATCCTTTTATTTGAGAATTGTCGGCAGCTATTTTAGGTGCCACCATTCCACCGAGACTGTGACCGAGCAAATAGATTCGGTCTACATCTACCCGCTTATCATTGCCAAGCATTTTAACAGCGGCCGCTGCATCATCCAGTACTTCATATTCAATTGTGTCTCCACCGCCAGCCGGATTTTGATAGGTACACTTATTATATCGCAATGTTGCTACTCCATGTTCGGCAAGACCATGAGCGATATCTTCAAATGGACGATTTGGGGTAGCGCCGACAGACTCATTCATGTCTGAAGCCCCAGAACCCTGTATCATTATGACTACCGGAGGCTTCTGCACACCTTTTGGCAGGGTAAGCATACCATGTAATTTCTTTTCTCCGACAGTTATCGAAAATTCTTCCCATCTGTCTGTACTTTGTGGCTTTGGGAGGGCTTTCGGAACAAAATTACTCCAGATACCAACAGGTTTGCCCCCAGAGTTATAAGTAATAGTTACTATAATGTTGTATAAGGTACCTTCAATTGTTTCTGACACTGAACTCAGACCATTCTGCTGAATATAAGTATGGCTTATAGACTCACCGGGTTTACCGGTTATTGCTATTATCTGTTCCCAACCTTGTTTCAGTGTACTTTTCGTAATTTTCTTCTGGAATTGTCCGGTAGAATCTTTATAGAAGTCATCAAAATTACCCTTAATAAATTGGGAAATATAATTGGAAGTACGTTTCTCTAGGGCTGCCTTATTATTTGATGCAGCAGTTGTATTACTAGATTTACTTTTTGCAATAACCTTCATATGATTACTGCTAACGCCGACACTTAAAAGTATTGCAATTGCAAGTGTGAATGCTAATTTAAATTTCATTTTAGATGTTAGCATATATCTACTCCTTCCGTTTAATATGATCTTCTTTTTGTTTTATACAAATATAGTGAATATACAATTGGAATAAGCGTTATTAATGTTATAAACACGGTAAATATATCATGAATGGAAATCCCCTATCAGCACCTCCTGTTATTTCTAAAATTTTCAATATTTAGTATAGATCCTTTGTTAATTAATGTCAATCTATATTATGAAAGCCGCCAGGTATCAGTCCATATGAGGCAATACGAAATCAGTAGCGGAAGCTGTCTCAGATAAAATAGGTGTCAAAGCATACGAATGCTAATCCGTGATAGCTTTGAAAAATTTCCAATCTTCAGCATATTTAGATCCTCACATATATGTGTATTTTGAGCTCGTCTATAATATAAAGTATACCATTATGTTAGAGTCAATAGCCATTCAAATAATAATTTCAGCCACAAAGCAGGACGAGCTCCTTAATTCAAGTCTTCTGAAGGCGCCGTTCGTGGCATAAGCCAAACTGGCCCGAGGCAAATGAGGACAATTGCTACTACTATCAGAATACTGGACTTCATAGCTCCTACATCTCCCACCGTTTTCTGAAGGTTAAAGAAAATTGTCGTTACGATGGCAGAACCAATTGCAGCTGCTAATTGCTGCACAGCGCTTAAGGAACCGCTTGCGCTGCCTGCCTCGTCATGCTCAATATCCCCGAGAGCCACCTCATAAATGCTGCTGAAACAAGCGCCCATACCTGCGCCGATAACTAATATAGCAGGAGCTGTCAGCAATGCGGTAGCTGCCATGCCTTTGATTAAGATAGTGAGCCAGAGACCGAGAGCACCAATAAGTGTAGCAGAAAGCCCAATGATGATAAGTGTACGTCCAAGCTTAGTTAGAAGCGGCCGGCAGACCATTGAGGAGATTACGATGCCGATTGCCATTGGGCAGAGCCCCAGAGCCGCTTCATACGGAGTGAGATGAAGAACCAGTTGAAAATACAAGGAAATGACATAAGCCAAACCATTTACTGCCGCGAAGAACCCAAGACCCACTAGTAGTCCGGATGTAAATCCTTTATTTTTAAAGAGAGTAGGTTTAATAAGCGGATTGTCAGCGTACCGCTGGCGAAGCGCAAAGGCTACAAGCATCACAGCACCTACTATGAGACTGGAAATTGGTAAAATCGTCCAGCCGCCCGTTGATCCTTCATTCAAGCCAAAAATCAGGCCAAGCATAGACACTCCCAATAGAGCAGTACCGATACCATCCAGCTTTTCATTGGAGTTAGGCATATCGTGAGGCAATAACTTAACCGCAGCAATAAAACCCGCCAGACCAAGAACGATGTTGATAAGGAACATAGGACGCCAGTCAAGCCCGCCGATATTAGCTTGAATAATAAATCCGGCTAAAATAGGGCCAACAACAGAGGAAAGACTCATAACCGGTCCAAATGCGCTAACCGCACGGGGAAACTGTTCACGAGAAAATGTGGCCATTAAGATGCTCATGCCTTGCGGTATCAATAGAGCACCAAAGCCCCCCTGTATCA
>JARBUM010000070.1 GCA_029239675.1 Pelosinus sp.
ACAAGGCTATGTAGACGGTGGCGGTTTAGCCAAGGAAAGAGTGCTTGGTTTTGGTGACTATCCAGAGGACAGCTACTCTGGTACGTCTAATGGAGATTTTCATAAACATTTGTTACTTCGTTCAGATGGCGTAGTCGAAAATTTTGTACAAGGCGTCGACAAAGCAGTTTTTCATACTTTTGCTGCACAAGATTTAACTGATCCAGAGGTATTAACGGAAGGCGTAGAGCATTCTTGGTATGGTTATCCGGACAAAAACACTGATTTACATCCATGGAGTGGTGTGACTAAGCCAGAATATACAGCGCCAAAAGAGGGTACGAAAACCGATTGGAAATATCTTGATGAGAATGGCAAATATTCTTGGATTAAGACTCCAAAATGGAAAGGTAAGATGGCTGAAGTAGGGCCTCTTTCTCGCTATATCATTGTCTATACAAAAGTGAAGCAGGGAATTATTAAGGAGCCTACTTGGGTTGAAAAAATGATGGTGGATCAAATTGATGCCGTTTCCAAAATGCTGAATATGTCACCAGAAAAATGGATGCTGTCTACTGTTGGCCGTACAGCAGCACGGGGACTAGAAGCTCAAGTAATGGCATACATTAGTAAATATTATTTTGATAAATTAGTGAATAATATTAAAGCTGGTGATACTTCTGTAGCAAATATGGAAAAATGGGAGATTGCTACTTGGCCTAAGGAAGCAAAAGGAGTAGGACTTCACGAAGCTCCTCGTGGTGGTCTCAGTCATTGGATAGTGATTAAAGATGGTAAGATTGAAAATTATCAGGCTGTTGTGCCATCTACTTGGAATGCTTGTCCAAGGGATAATAAATCTGGCTATGGGCCTTATGAAGCTACAATGATGGATACAAAAGTGAAGATTGCTGATAAGCCACTGGAAATTCTGAAAGCCATCCACTCTTTTGACCCATGTTTAGCTTGTGCTACTCATTTATATGATACTTCAGGTCGCCAATTGGCTGTTGTGCATAGTGATCCTTATATAAAGATCTAAGGTATGGTAGGTTAAGGGGGGGTATCATGAAGACTCGTGTAGTAACTGTTTATTATGTATTTACGATCTGGACGAGAATTTTTCATTGGTTGATGGCGATTGCTATTGCAGCATTATTCATTACCGGCCTATATATTGGCAATCCCTTCTACATTGGTAGTCAAGGGATTGAGCCAACTTTTGCAATTAGCAGTTGGGCATCAATGTCAACAGTTCGGTTCATTCATTTTTCTGCTGCATATATCTTAATGGCATCCTTTATTTTTCGAATTTATGGGTTTGTGATCCATAGAGGAGACCGTATGATGCCTAAGCCATGGACGAAACTATTCTGGACGGGTATGTTAGACATGGGGTTGCATTATGGCTTTCTACGTTCTGAGCATCGTCCTTATCTGAGGAATTCTATGGCTCGGTCAGGATATGGTGGTGTATATGGAATGATTTTTTTGGAGGCTTTCACTGGGTTTGCTATGTATGGGCAAATCAATCCTAATAGTGGGTTAGCCAAGTTTTTTGGCCCTCTGAATCACTTGTTTGTGGATGAATATATTGTACATTTGATTCATCATTACGTGGCATGGATGATTATTTTGTTTGTAATTATCCATGTGTATATGGCAACAAGGGCTGATATGACTGAAAAGTATGGTGAAATATCAGCAATGTTCTCTGGGGTAAAATTCTATGATAAAGAGCCTGATGATATAGGAGACCTTAAAGAATGAAACAGATCACGGTTCTAGGGATCGGCAATATATTAATGCAAGATGAGGGATTTGGGGTAAGGGTGGTAGAACAACTGCTCCGTGAATATTCCTTTCCCTCTAATGTTCAAGTCTTGGACGGTGGGACTCTTGGTATGGAATTGCTCAGGTTCTTAATAGGGACAGACAAATTAATTTTGGTAGATGCTGTGGGTGGAAATTTATTACCAGGATCTATCTATCATTTTCGAAATGATGAAGTTAAAGCATATTTTAAAGAAAAAGTATCTATGCATGAGCTTGGAATTCAAGATGTATTAGCGGTAATGGATGTACTAGAAAAACCTATTAGCGAAATTATGATTTTAGGAGTACAACCGTTAACCATTGATACAAGTTTAGAAATGACACCTATTGTAAGTCAGGCAGTAGAAGCTGTAGTAAAACAGGTACTATTGGTGCTTAAGGAATGGCAGGTAGAGGTTGTGAAAATTGATGAATGAAAGCGTGAATGTATCATCAAAGACCAAGGCAATATTGTATGAAATTCATGGAGCATTGCAGCGCTTTGTTGATACTGGTGAAATAGGGAGCATCTTTATTAATAAGATGTCTCTTGCTCCTGAAGAGCGTCAAGAGATTCATGATTTTCTAGGCCAGGGAAGTATTAAGATTACTTTATCAGATAGTGCTGAGCCTGCTGAATGGATGGAAAGCGGTATTCCAGGGATATGGTATGGTGTGTTTTATGATCAGACCAACAATCCTATACTGGAGACGATTGAAATTGGAAAATTTCCTGAGGTAGCATCTTCTCAAGTAGAAGATATATACAGAGGCTTGAAAACATTGAAACTAGGCTTAGTAACAAATAGGGAATGAAAAGCTGAGAGCAGCTTTTCATTCCCTATTTATTTGTACTGAATGGATAAAGTATAATGCTTTTTTATATACTAAGTTTGAAAAAGGAGGTGAAATGATGTTACAAGGTGTAAAATGTACGGTCTCAAACTGTAAGTATTGGAAAAATGGCGAGCACTGTGATGCTTCTGCAATTGAGGTAAATGTGGATGGTGGCGGTAAATCCGCTAATCAAAGTGAACAAACGAACTGTAAAACATTTTATCAAAAATAATACCACAATGGAGATAAAACCTGGTAAAATCCAGGTTTTATCTCCATTGTGGTATATATCTTTCTTTAACTTCATACCTATTATGAAGGGGTGAGAGTATGAACATTAAAAACTTACATGCACTTTATGGCGAAAGGGAAAAAAAGAAAAAGATTAAAATAGAAGAATATAAAAAAAATAAAGAAACAGGCCATAATGATGTACTGATTACCGTGTCAAATCAAAAGATCTGGGTTGATGTTCATGATATTATATTATATAGAGATCAGGGAAGTGTTTTTTGCTGGAAGGATTATAAGGAAGGGATTTATATAGAATTAAATGAGTCTAATTCTGTATGTCCTGAATGTGGCTGGTGGATATGCAATCATTGTAGTTCGTGTTATTGCAATAAATCTTGATCCGTTTATAAATTATAGAGGATATAAACTAAGTAGCACCGAATTATTTATATCTAAAATAGAGCAAGTGAGAGGATGATAATTTTGTTGCGTGGTATCCGAGGTGCTATAACTGTAGATAAAAATGAGTCAGTGGAAATAATTGAGAGAGTAACAGAACTTTTAGCTGCTATAGTACAAGCTAATACATTTGAGCTTGAAGATATTGGTGCTATTATTTTTAGCTCTACTCCAGATGTTAATTCTACTTTTCCAGCAATTGCTGCCAGAAATCTAGGATGGACAGAGGTGCCTTTATTTGGTACACAAGAAATTGATAGTCCTAACGGGGTACCTTATTGTATCCGTGTACTTATATTATTAAATACAGAGTTGCCACAGAAGGCGATTAAACATATTTATTTAAGAGAGGCAGTAGTATTAAGACAAGATATTAAACAAGGAAATTAAGATTGAAGGAAGAGAAGATGAAACTAGTTTCAATTGTTGTACCTGTGTTCAATGAGGAAGAAAATATCCAAATTTTTTATCAGGAAGTTTGCAAATACATGGAACCATTGCCTTATCGTTTTGAATTAATCTTTGTAGATGATGGCTCAAAGGATGCTACTCCTTTACTATTAGAAAGATTAGCTCAGCAAGATAACAGAGTTCGAGGTTTGATTATGGCAAGAAATTTTGGACATCAATTAGCTTTAACTTGTGGACTGGATCATGCTGATGGAGATGGGGTTATTACCATGGATGGAGACATGCAACATCCGCCAGAAATGTTGCCCCTTTTACTAGCCAAGTGGGAAGAAGGTTTTGAAGTAGTACAAACGATAAGAATTAGTACAGAAGGAGTTTCTTGGTTTAAATCTTTTACTTCTGGTTTATACTATAAATTAATCAATAAATTATCTAAGGTCCATATACAAGAAGGTGGTTCTGATTTTCGTTTATTAGATAAGGTGGTAGTAGAAAGTTTTCGACGTTTTAAAGAGCGGGCACGCTTTATTCGTGGTATGATTGGTGCAATTGGTTATAAGCAGATTCTGGTAGAATTTGTTGCTCCCAAACGTTATGCAGGAACATCCAAATTTTCCTTAAGTCGGATGATGCATTTTGCCTTAGATGGTATTACTGCATATTCTAAATTGCCGTTGCGTTTTGCATTCTATATAGGCTTAGTATTTGCGTTGATCAGTTTTGCAGTTACTATGCATGTTATATATACTAAGCTATTTACAATAGAGGCGGTACCTGGTTGGGCAACCATTACAGCCAGCATTTTATTATTAGGCGGATTGCAATTGCTTGGTTTAGGAATTATCGGAGAATATGTGGGGCGTATATTTGAGGAAGTAAAACAACGTCCTTTATATCTAGTGCGCGTAGAATTAAAACAGCAAACAAAGGAATCAATAAATCTGGATAAATCGGTAGGTAATGACGAAAAATAAAGTTATAACCTATGAGGGAACAGAAGACAGATGTCAAAATAAAAATGTAAAATAATGAGATATTCAGCAGGATTTTTCATATGCAAAGCGAATAAAGGAATAGTGCAGTTTTATAAATGCCTAATCAATGCACAGGACCGGGGGAACCAAAGTTCTGGGGTGAAACATATAGGGCTAATTTTAAATTTGCCTGAAAGTAGGGGTATCTCAACCCTAACCCGTCAGCTAACCTCGGAGGCTAGTGAGAGGGGTATGTATATTGACTAAATTTTTTCGATTGGTGGTGTTCTTACTAGTTTTAGTAAGTGCAGGAACTGTAACCTGCGCTGCAGCAGCCTATCATCAAGGTGACCAAGGAGAAGATATCGCAAGTATTCAGGGACAGTTAAATAATCTTGGTTACAATGCTGGTAGTTCTGATGGCGATTTTGGTGAAATGACAGTAAGCGCAGTGAAGCGTTTTCAACGAGACAGGGGTTTGGATGCGGATGGAGTAATTGGCATGCAAACGTACCGTGCTATTATGGGCAGAGAAATGCAAGTAAGTCGTGATGGTTCTAGTGCCATGGTTCGTAGAGTAATACAGGCGGCACTGAGTTATCAAGGCGTACCTTATGTATTTGGTGGCACGACACCGAATGGCTTTGATTGTTCGGGCTTTACTCGTTATGTATTTGCGCAAGCTGGGATTTATTTGCCAAGAGCTGCTGATGAACAGTACGAAGTTGGACAATCCGTATCTTATAGTCGTTTACAGCCAGGGGATACAGTCTTTTTTTCTACATATGAAGCTGGCGCTTCCCATTCTGGTATTTATGTGGGAAATGGAAAATTTATTAGTGCCACATCGAGTCGTGGGGTAGTAATTGATCGATTAGATAGTGGTTATTGGGGAGCACGCTACTTGGGAGCGCGCCGAGTATTATAATGTTTCTTATGGGAGGCAAGTTATGCCTCCTTACTTTTATTTCATACCCAAATTAGTATCGCAGCATAACCAAACTAGGCTCTACCAGTTTGATTCGTTGGTAAGCCTAGTTTTTTACTCTTAGTATATAAATTTTGAATAGAATAGGTTATAGTATTAGTGAAAGAGCCTGTGCAATGTAGTATACTAAGAAGATTGTAGAGTAATTGGGCACCCATTAGAGTTGCCTCTATAAGGCACGGAGGCTTTTTTATATTTATGGACAAACTATAGCTAGAACTGGTAATACGATTTCTTTGTTACTAACGCTTTGCATTAGCAAATTACGCTTATAATAACATGAACCTGTCGCTGCTTAGGCTGAGAAAAAAGGATGGAAAGAAATGATATATGATGTAATGAAACAATTAAAAGAGAAGGGGTATCGCATAACACCTCAGCGGCGTATCATTGTGGAAAAAATAATGCAGACAGCAGGTTTATTAACAGCAGATGAAATTTGGAACTTAGTGCGTCAGGAGTACAATGATATTGGTCTAGATACGATTTATCGAAACATTAATATGTTAACAGAGAATGGTGTGCTGATACCGATAACTGGAACAGGCAAAGATCGTACACGTTATGAATTAGCTCATGATAACCATCACCATCATGTTGTTTGTGTAAAATGTGGTCAGGCTATTTGTATTGACTATTGTCCAATTGACCAAGAATTTATAGAGATGCTCAGAAAGAATGGATATGAACTTATTCGGCATAATGTAGAGCTATTAGGTTTATGTTCAAATTGTAAAACCCTGTGAGGAGAATGGAAAATGTGTGAAGTAAGAATGTCTGATATTCATTTTTCCTATAATAATAATGTTGCGATAGACAACATATCCCTAACTATTTCTCAAGGTGATTTCGTTGCTGTTGTTGGCCCTAATGGAGCTGGAAAAAGCACTATGCTTAAAATTATGGCAGGACTCATAAAACCAACTAGGGGACAAGTTATGATAGGTGGGAAAGATATGGCCACTGCGAAAGGTCATGGCTTAATTGGCTATGTTCCGCAAAACTATGGGAAAAACGCAATGGGATTCCCTGCTACGGTGAAAGAGGTTGTAGCTTTAGGGCTAACTTTAGGCTCAGCTGCTGCCAAAAAGAATCGTCAAGCTGCTAAACATATTACTAGCCATATGATGGAATTAGTAGGATTAGAGCAGCTACAGGATCGACGTATTGGTGAACTTTCTGGTGGACAGCAACAAAGAGTAATGGTAGCGATGGCTCTCGCGGCCAATCCAGAATTATTACTCTTAGATGAGCCCACGAGTGGAATCGATTATGAAGCTAGTAATAGAATTTATGAACTATTAGGGACATTAAACAAAAATCTTGGTATTACGATCATCATGGTATCTCATGATATTGAGAAGGCGGTATCTTATGCTAATAAGGTAGCATGTATTAATCGCAAACTTTGTTTTTTTGGCACTAGTCAAGAGTTTGATGCTACCCATGCCCAAGTACGTCACTTGTGGTACTATACAGGGTAATGAGGTGAAGAGATGGAATTCTTTCAGTATGATTTTATACAAAGGGCTTTACTTGCAGGTCTTATTACAGGAATTGTATGCCCATTGATTGGTAGCTTTGTAGTGGTACGTCGTCAATCTCTGATTGGCGATGGTTTAGGGCATATTGCTTTTGCTGGAGTGACAGGTGGCTACATGGTGGGGTTATATCCAGTAGTGGGAGCTTTGATTTTGACGGTAACTGGTGCGGTAGGTATCGAATTAGTTCGCAGAAGACATACTGAATTTGCTGATATGGGATTAGCAATATTCTTTTATGCTGGTGCAGCTATGGCGATTATTTTTAGTACCATGACTCGTATGCCAAGTACTGGATTGTTAAGTTTTTTATTTGGCAGTATTATTACAGTAACAATAGCGGACGTAATCACAATTGCTTGCGCAGGTAGCTTAGTATTAGCTGTTGTTTATTTTCTGTTTGACAAGCTGATGTTGATGTCTTTAGATGAAGATATTGCCAATGTGGCAGGTATTAATACGGGAATGATTAATATGCTGTTTAGCATATTAACTGCAATTGTAGTAGTTGTTGGCATGACGATAGTTGGTATTTTGCTTGTGAGTGCCTTAATGATAGTGCCTGTAGCAACAGCTCATTTGTTACGTGTCGGATTTAAGGCAACCATGGGGTGGGCGGTAGTCTTTTCCATGTCCTCTGTTCTAATTGGCTTAACATCTTCTTTTTATTTAGATGTTGCCCCAGGTGGTACCATTGTGATGACTGCAATATTACTGTATATCATTATGACGTTGGTTAGGCAATGCATAGCTTTAAAGGAAAGGCGAGAAGATCCTATCCTATCTTCTCCTGGGAATAAGTGACATTACTAAGTTAGCATATTGGTGAATAATGGGGAGAACCGCCAATGACGATATAATATTGAATAGTGTATGTACGATAGCCACTTGTCCAGCAAAATCTGCTGTAAGATAAGTGGCTGTTTTTGTGAGCAAGCTGGTAAGGGGTAAAAATATAATAACACCTAAAACATTAAGAAGAATATGAGCTACAGCTAGCCGTTTAGCAGATAAGGAAGCGGTAACGCCAACAATAAAGGACGATAAGCAGGAACCAATGTTGTTGCCGTAGACAACATAGGTAGCTGTTGTTAAATCAATAATGCCATCACTGGCTAGAACCATTAAAACCCCAGTAGCTGCACTACTCGATTGAAAAAGAAGGGTAATGATTATACCGCCGATAATTCCATAAACAGCATTTTCCTGGGCAGATAGTAAATAATCAATGACAGTTGTAAATTCAGAGATATTACTTAAAGCATCTGATAAGATGCTCATACCAATAAACATACTGAGCAATCCTGAGATTGCCATACCAAAGTAGCGAGTTCTTTTATGTATGAATGTGAGTAGTAAAGAAAATAGAAATAAAGGAAGAATTATTTCTTCTGGTATTGTAATTGCCATTAACTGTACTGTTGAGCATGTGCCAATATTAGCTCCTAAAATAATTCCTAGACCTTGATAAAAGGATAAGTATTCAGCATGCACTAAGCCTATGGTTAGAAGGGAAACGGCAGTACTGCTTTGCATAATAGCAGCGGCTAAGGTACCAACTAATAGCCCGCGCAAAGGTGTACTGGTTAATTGACTTAAAAAAGAATGTAATTTAGTCCATAATAACTTTTGAAGTCCAAGGCGCATGAAAAAAATACCGCTTAATAATAATGTTATACCAATTGAAATCAAAGCCAGTGTGACATACATTCTATTACCTCCATCTTGCATTATGCAATATAATGTATGATGGCAAATAGAATTATAGAAATAAAGAATT
Organism: Pelosinus sp.; assembly: GCA_029239675.1. Taxonomy (GTDB): domain Bacteria; phylum Bacillota; class Negativicutes; order DSM-13327; family DSM-13327; genus Pelosinus. The sequence continues at coordinate 9,019 of JARBUM010000070.1, forward strand.
TTTCTGTAAATAAAGAACCTCTTTACAAAGTGGTAGCAAAGAGGTTCTTTAGCGTATTGAAATCCCCCATAAGGCTGATTAGCTAGTGAGGAGTGCGGATATTTTACAAATGGTAAGCATACATATTTATTGGTAATCTTAGAAGAGGAGATCACAAAATGAAAAGAAAAATCGCTGAAAAATTAGTTGCTAATGTAAATGATATGGTAGTTTATCATCAAATGTATCAATATATGGTAAATATATTAGAACAGCAGGAAAAATTGTGTAGTAGGAAAATTATTATTCTTTGTATCGGATCAGATCGATACATTGGTGATGCACTTGGTCCCTTAGTAGGATCTTATTTAGAAGAACATACAAAATGCATTGTATATGGTAGTTTAGATAAGCCTGTTCATGCTGGAAACTTGGTGGCAGTAATTCAAAAAATTAAAGAACAGTATCATGACCCAATTATTATTGCTGTAGATGCCTGCTTAGGTAAACACAATGAAATTGGCAATATTGAAGTATGGGAAGGAGCCTTAGAAGCTGGCATTGCTGTAGGTAATAAGTTACCTTATATCGGTACTATTTCCATTATTGGGGTAGTCAATGCCAGTGGGTATCTAGGATACTTAGACTTACAAAGTACTCCCTTGTCTATCGTTATGAAACTAAGTAAATGCATTGGTAGAGTATTAGGGGATGCTGTAAATTCTATAGGGGATAAATAGGGAAATGCAAGGGAGCCATTTCAGTTAGTCTGGGAAGAGTTTATCCCATAACATATAGGCAATTATAAGAACGGCGGCAAGTAGCAGTTGAAAATCTCCAATATATTGTTCCATTGTATCACTCTCCTTGTGCGATTATATGCTATGTAATGATAAGGTGCAAGCCTTCCATGCAAACTTAAATAAATAATAGGTTTTTTGCCTGAGATCAAGATTGGGAATATACAGAAATTAACAGTCACAAGAAAGGGATTTCTACCATACAATGAAGCAAGTGATTTGCGGGGGTGAATAATTTGGTGTCTTTTTTTGTAGCATTGGCGGTTTCTCTTGGAAATAGTCTTTCTCTACTAGTATCCTACGTTACGAATAATACCTTTCCCTTACCTCTTTCAGAAAAGGAAGAGCAGATACATCTGAATAGGTTGAAAAACGGTGATGAAAGTGCTAAGAACGTGTTAATTGAAAGAAATCTGAGATTAGTAGCACATATTGTTAAAAAATTTGACAATACTGGTGAGGATATCGATGATTTAATTTCCATTGGCACAATAGGATTAATAAAAGCGATTAATACTTTTGATATTGCTAAAAAAATTCGTTTGGCAACCTATGCAGCGAGATGCATTGAAAATGAAATCTTAATGCATCTGAGAAGTACTCGACGTACTCGTGCTGAAGTTAGTTTATACGATCCTATTGGCGTGGATAAGGAAGGAAATGAATTAACATCATGTGTTTATCTGTACAGGGCGTTGAGAGCTTGTAGCTACTGAGGTAAACGGGGATTTAAGACTAGCGTAAAATGATCACCTTTTTGCCATTTTTCTTTGCGGTAGGTAGCATTTTCTAATACTGATCTTAACATTTTATTTTTTTCGTTAGGGTTATTAGATTTTTCATACACCTTCAAAACATTTTCGACCGTAGGAATAATATCCTTTCTCGCTTTTTCGTGTTGAATCTCATTAGACAAGGCAAATTCTGTCTCGTCTATATTTTTTTGCGTATCGGCAATTTTCTCGGATAATTTTGTTAATCTTTCCAGGTAGGTATCAACATTGTAAATTCCTTTTTCTAATAAGTCATGCAAATTATCTTTTTGCAGTTCTAATTCTTTCAATTCCTTTTTGAGGTTTTTATAAATTTTCTCTTTGACATTAATCGTGTGTTCCTTCTCGTTAGCCTTAAAATTATCCCACTGAGCGCGATAGTCGTTAAGCCATAGCTGCAGGCTCTCCAGTATTTTCTGTTCCACATATTCAAAACGGCAGCTTTTATTAATACAATGCTTATTGTAACACATAAGGTGTGGGTACTGTTGATGTTGATAAGGACGATAAATCATAGAACCGCCGCATATATCACATTTGATTAATCCAGCCAGCGGATTTGTAATGCCGTTAATAAGCTGATAGGGCGGGTGATATTTTTTCGACAACATATCTTGTACCATCTCGAATTCTTCAAGAGTTATATATGGTTCATGGCAATCATAAATCCAAATTTGCTCTTCCCTGGGACGAAGTTTCGTTTCCCTGCCAATGCGAGTAGTAGACTTTTTAGAGGCGACTTTTTTCCATGCGTTTACACCGGCGTAGGCAGGATTCTTTAAAATAGCTAAAACCGATGAGGCAGACCATTTCTTACCCGTATAAGATAAATATCCCATACCATTCAGTTCATTAGCGATCTTATTTGTTCCCCTATCAATCCTGTATAACCTCCATATTAAGGCTGTAGGCTCATTTTGTTCTGGGTGTTTAACCAAGTATCTCTTGCGGCCTTTTTTCTCAATGAGGTATCCATATGGCGGCACCGTTCCAAGATAGTTGCCATCTTCCAGGGATCTAATTCTACCGCCTTGTAAACGCCTAGTGATTATCTTTAATTCTTTTCGTGCCATGAAGGATTCAAACTCTGTGTACTCTTCATCCCATTCATCGTTTAAATCATACACTTTACGTGGTGTTACTATCTTAGTTTTTGCTTGTTTAAATGTTTCTATAATTAAACCTTGATCTTGCATTTTGCCACGACCAAGACGGTCTATATCCATGCAAAAAACAGATTTCCATTTTCCTGCTTCAATTTCCTTTAGTAGGTTCAGCATTTCAGGTCTATGGATAATACTTTCACCAGAGACAACTTCTTCAAAAATCTTAGTGATATTTACGCCATGTTCTTTAGCTGTTTTAAATAATGCTTTTTTATGCTTGGCAAGGGTTTCACCTTCGCCTCTGGATTCTGCTTCTTGATCTTCTCTCGATTTGCGGAGGTAGAAGCAGGAAGGCTCTAAGTCTTTATGATCTTGGTTGCTCAAATTAACACCTTCCTTTGTAGGGTTGTTAATTATATCTCTCAAACATATTTAAGTATTTACTTTATATCCTTAATCAGCAAAATCCTTCTAATGTATAATTTTTGTAAAGCTTTTATTCTTGTAACGAAAAGAATGACTAGATTCACCTTTAGTTGACTTATATGGCAGATAATTGTTTGGCAATAGAAATCTCCTATAACTTCCACTTATAAAAAGGAATAGGTTACCAAATAATAGTATGTGTGCCCTAATGGGATAATTCATATCTACCCTTTTGGTTGTATGCCTGAGGTGGTCGCTCAATCGGCACATCACTTGTTTATTGGAGGTTTTTTCACTAGGTTCGACCTTTTATTTACTTAAATTGGTAAAAATTTAAAAATATGGTATACTACTAAAAGTGAATGTTATAAGGGAGGCATTTGTGATGCATGTATATTTAGGTATTGACGTGGGTTCAGTAAGTACTAACATTGCTACTCTTGACGAATTTGGTAAGGTAATCGATACGTTATATATACGTACGCAAGGGAGACCGATTGAAGCAGTACAAAATGGCTTACGTCAAATTAAAGAACGTAACCCTGAAATAAAGGTGAGAGGTGTCGGTACTACTGGTAGTGGTCG
>JARBUM010000243.1 GCA_029239675.1 Pelosinus sp.
TAAAACTATTATTCTTGCATAATTCACTAAAACACCGTTTTACTTTCCCTAGCTCGATCCATAAATTAGGAGTACACAATGGTTTATGAAAATAGTAAAGTCCAATCGGTACTAAGAAAATTAAGAACTTTATAATATACACATAGCTAACCAAATGAATTGTCATCTGAATACGAAGTCGGAACTGTAATACATCTAAGATGAACTCGTATACTGACCACGACAAATAGTAAAGCGCCACTACTCCAACAAAATCATATATTGTAAAATCTCTATTCCGTTGACAATGTTCTAATAATTTATTTGTTTTTTGATTGAGCGTTTCTAAATCTCCTAATTCTTTGCCTTGTATGGAGTCATCTAGCACCTTGGACCAGGGATCTATTAACAACTCATTTAAGGCTGGCTTCATCTCTATACATTTTGCCAAGTACTCTTTTGCCCCCGTATAGTCATGAGTCATGACTGCTACTCTCATTAGCCAGAAATTAAGAACAAAATCACTAGGATTCACACAAAATGCTTTTTGGAAAAATCCTTTTGCATCTGCATACATTCCTTGATTATAATAATCCATCCCTTTTTCTAAATATTGGCCAAAACATATCCACTTTAGGTTCATAAAAGCTCTCCTTTCCAACATCCATTTAGACCCTAAAATAGATGGCATCTAAAGCAAAATTGACTGCTTATTTAGCCCGCAATGCTTATTCTCTCCTTGAAATCTGTGTAAGCTTGAATTAGTGTTCTTGTTCTTAATAGACTACCGATCTTCCCCAAATTCTCAAAATCTTATTCATACTTGATCACCTCCTTTGTTAGATTACTTTATGAATACTGCAAATAGCTAAACCTTCTAATCTTCTTTATCTTCTCCAGGCACTCACCTCCTTTTTATAGTAATTCATTAATAAAATCTCAATTATTTAAGACAGTAAAAATGTTCACCTTATATTTTCTTTTCCTTCCTGCTGCATGTGCAGCCTATGATATACACCTCGCATCTCTAATAATTCTTCATGTGTCCCCTGCTCAGCTACTCGTCCTCGTTCCAGTACTATAATCCGGTCACAATGGCGCACGGTTGACAATCGGTGGGCAATCATAATCATGGTGCGTCCGGCGGAAATCGTGTTCAAATTATCCATAATCATACGTTCCGATTCATAATCCAAGGCACTTGTGGCTTCGTCAAAAATTAATATCCGAGGATTTGTCAGTAATGCCCTGGCAATGGCGATACGCTGGCGCTGACCTCCCGATAGAGCAGTACCTCTTTCCCCCACTACCGTTTCATAGCCATCGGGAAGCTCCCGAATAAAATCATGGGCACCACTGTTTTTTGCTGCCACCATAATATCCTCCATTGGTGCATCCAGTCTAGCCGCCCCAATATTGTCACGTATTGTACCATTGAAGAGGAAGTTATCTTGGAGTACTACGCCAATCTGTCGCCTCAACCAGGCAGGTTCCACCTGAGCCAAGTCCACACCATCAATCAATACTCTTCCTGATTCAGGCACGTAGAGTCGCTGAATCATCTTTGTCAAAGTGCTTTTGCCAGAACCGGAACGCCCAACAATGCCAATGCTGGTTCCTGCTTTTATATTTATGCTCAGTTGATACAATACTTCCGCCACATCTGTCCGATAGCGAAAAGTCACCCGATCAAAGATGATATCACCTCGGACTGTGGGCAAGGTAGTACGATTAGCATTAAAGGCTGGTTCCGCAGGCTCATTCAATATATCGCTAAGTCGATCCACTGACACCATGGTCTGCTGGAAATTCTGCCACATATTCACCAATCGCAAGATAGGAGCAATGACCTGCCCTGACATCATCTGAAAGGCAATAAGCTCACCGACAGTTAACTTATCCTGCATTACTTGGTAGGAGCCAAACCATAGAATCGCTAAGGTAAAAGCTTGCTGAATAAAGCTGCCAATATTACCTGCAACATTGCTTAGATTGGCGGTAGCAAAGGCTGTCTTAATATACCTTGCCAGCATTTGTTCCCACTTTTGAATGAGCTGGGATTCCACTGCCAGTGACTTAACAGTTTGAATACCTGTGACTGCTTCAATCAGAAATGCCTGATTTTCTGTTCCAGCCGTGAATTTATCATTCAATCGCTTACGGTAAATAGGGGTAACCACCAAATTGAGAGTAATGTACAAAGGCAGCATTAATAGCGTAATTAGACTTAAATAACTGCTGTACATAAACATAGCGATGATATAAACAACAGCAAATATGGTATCCAGAACCACCGTAAGAGCCGATCCAGTAATAAACTGGCGCACATTTTCCAGTTCTCTGACCCTTGCCACCACTTCTCCCACCTGCCAGGTTTCAAAGTACTTTACAGGCAAGGCAGTAATGTGACGAAAAAGTTTCGTACTTAATGCTACATCAATTTTGTTGGTGGTATGAGTAAATAAATAGCTGCGCAATCCTGCCATCCATGCCTGAAATATAGAAACAAGAGCCATACCAATGATCAGTACATCCAATGTATTTAAACTACGATGTACCAGCACTTTATCAATAATTACTTGGGTAAACATAGGGCTAATCAGACCAAAAATCTGCAGAATAAAAGATAAAAACAAGACTTGCCCCAAACTTTTTTTATAGCGCCAGATAGCAGGGATAAACCAGGATAAACCAAACTTTTTTTCGGTCTTGGCTTTTGGCGAAATATATCTCCGCGTAAAGAGTACAATCTCTCCACTCCAGGCATTTATTAAATTTTCGATTGGCAGGATAAAATGATGATCACGATAAGGATCGATGATTACGACTTTCCCCTGTTCTTGTTTAGCCACTACTACATAATTGTCATTTTTTAGAATCGCTATAGCAGGCAATGGAGTATTTGCTAATTGT
>JARBUM010000244.1 GCA_029239675.1 Pelosinus sp.
TGCAGTCATTCCCGGTACAAAGGAAACAAGTTTGGAGATTGCAGCAGTACTAGGAGCCATAAAAAGACAACCTGAAAAGCAACTGTCTGTCTTAGCGGGTATAACGACTGAAGAGCTGGATCAAGGAAAAGAATTTTTAAAACAAAAAGACGTTACCATCTCCATTGATGATAGCAAGAAGGGATTATGGATTGAGGCATATCTTAGATTCGGCCAGGAAGAGTGTCATGTTATTATCAAAGATACACATACTAATGTAGTCAGCATTACAAAAAATGGACAATTTATTTTTAAACAAGATGCGAGTGGAGAGATGGCGAAGGATCGTACTGTTTTTCAAGGGGATGAGATACGCATTTCAGAGATGATTTCCATCGTTGAGAAGATGCCTTGGTATGAGATGGAGTTTCTGCTGGATGGTGTAGAAATGAATTGTTTTGCCGCAGAAATTGGTATTGCCAGAAAAATGGGTCTGTTCTTCCCGTGTATGCCGTAGGTAAAAAAATACGTGTTTCCAAAGAACGATTAGCCAGGGCTATTGCCATTAGCCTTGGGATTACTATTTATATAAAAGTTCATACCGATCATTTACCAGCTTTATGTGGCTGTGCCATGGCAGCCGCGGCAGGTGCCAGCGCTGCTATTACATGGTTGATGAATGGCGAGCAGAGAAACATTGAAAATTCTATAAAAAATGTGATTGGCTGTTTGACAGGGATGATTGATGATGATAAAACAGGATGTGGGCTAAGACTGTCTATCGCAGCAACTGCTGCAGTGGAAGGCTCCTTAATGGCCCAACGTCATCTTGTTGTTCCGATCAGTACTGGAGTGATTGGTGATACGATTGAACAGACGATCAGAAATTTAGGACAAGTGATCCATTCATAATGTTTCATAGGAATAAAAGCATTATGGATGTTAAGTTAGAAAAGAATGGTGTATAGTAAAGATAATAGTTGTATCTTCTTGATATATATCGAATGTTGTATTCTATAATAAAATGATTGGAGTGGAAAATGACAATGGACGTTCTTAAATTTTTAGCCAATGGACCTGTGATTCCTTCGGCCAGGTCAATGGAAGATTTTAAAATCGCTTTAACCCATACGGTTTCTCCCAGTGTAGTGCTGCTGTTTGGTGATATTAATACATTGCCGACGCTGATTTCTCAGGCGAATGAGCATAAAAAACGTATTATACTGCACTTGGATTTGCTGGATGGTATTGGTAAAGACAAAGCAGGTATTAAATTCTTAGCACGCTTAGGGATTCACGCCATTATTACAACTAAATCCCATCTGTGCCGATTTGCGCGGGATGAGGGAATGATTGTAGTACAACGGTTATTCTTAATGGATTCAGATTCATTGCGTACCGGTTTGAATTTAGTGCGTAATTTTAAACCGGATGCCATTGAAATATTACCTGGATCGGTGCCTGAAAGTGCAGTACAGGAACTAGTTCGTGAAACAGGTCTGCCAATTTTAGCCGGTGGCTTAATACGCACCAAGGAAGATGTGAATAATGCGATAGAGAGAGGAATTTCGGCAGTGAGTACCAGCCGGCGGGATTTATGGGATGATATTATGGTTAATAAAAAATAAAAAGATAGATCCCATTATAACCGTATAAACACATTTTAAAAAAATATTAAATAATATGATAAATTCAGTTTATTTAGCAGGAGTTTTAACTGCTATTGTAGAAGTATAATAACATAGAGAAAAAGAATCCAATTGATAGTTTAAATACATGAATGTTGCCACAAAGGAATAACTAAAAAATTAGTTTTGAAATGTTAAAATTTTCAGTTTATTTAGCAGGAGATTTCAATATAATGTAGAAGTTATATAATAAGAAATAGTTGCTTTTTTCTATTATGGGATTCAAAATAAATAACTTTGGACTAGAGATTAAAGAGAAGTCCGTTTATTCCTCTGGATATGTATATATAGAGGTGTGAATGGAGTTCTCTTTTTGTCTATATATTTAATGGTAAAGGATGGTGGTTATGGAAATAAAAGGATGAGAGTTTGGAGAACAAAAGAAAAAACTCTATTCGTAAATTTAAGGAGGAATTGGACTTATGTCAACATTTTTAGGCGAATTTTTTGGAACAATGGTTCTTATTGTTTTTGGTTGCGGCGTTGTTGCTAACGTAGTTCTAAAAAAATCTAGAGCAAATGGCGGCGGAGATGGCTGGATTGTAATTACTGTAGGATGGGGACTTGCTGTAATGGTTGGTGTATTTTGCTCTATAGCTGTTGGTGGTGCAGCTGAACTTAATCCTTCTGTTACATTGTTTAAATTATTAATAGGTGTGTATACTATTCCTAGTGCGCTTATGATGGTAGTTGCTCAATTTGCTGGTGCCATTGTTGGTTCTGCGATTGTTTGGTTAGCTTATCTCCCCCACTGGGAAGCTACTGAAGATCAAGGTGCAAAATTGGCTGTTTTCTGCACGGCTCCTGCTATTAAAGGTAAGAACATTGAGGCTTTAATTACTGAAATTATAGCAACTGCATTTTTGATTATTGTTTTCTGGGCGATTGCTACTAAATTTGTACAAGGTTCTAACGGCGTTCCAAGTGGCATTGGTGTTTATATCACTGGTATGGTAATTTGGGCTGTAGGCTTGAGTTTAGGCGGTCCTTCCGGTTATGCAATGAGTGCTGCTCGTGACCTTGGTCCTCGTATTGCGCATGCAATATTGCCCATTGCTGGTAAAGGCAGCTCCGATTGGGGTTATGCTTGGGTTCCTGTAGTTGGTCCTTTACTTGGTGCTGTAATTGCATTTTGGGTTTGTAAAGGTACTGGCATTATTGGATAAAAGCATACAGACATCATAAAAGCAAGTTGTTTTAGGTCTCTAAAGAAAGGCGTTAAAATAAACCTAAAAATAAAGGAGTGGCTTTTTGAAATGACTAAAAAATATGTAATGGCCCTTGATGCAGGTACGACAAGTAACAGAGCGATAATATTTGATCAAGATTCTAATATTATTGCAGTAGCGCAAAAAGAATTTACACAGATTTTCCCTAAAGCTGGTTGGGTTGAGCATGATGCGGACGAAATCTGGAGCACGCAAATTGAAGTAATGAGGCTAGTTGTGCAACAAGCTGGCCTGAGTGCTACTGATATTTCCGCTATTGGTATTACCAATCAACGTGAAACTGCAGTAGTTTGGGATAAAACCACTGGCAGACCAATCTATAATGCGATTGTTTGGCAGTCTCGTCAAACAATGGATATTTGCAATGATTTAAAAGCCAGAGGT
>JARBUM010000014.1 GCA_029239675.1 Pelosinus sp.
TAATGAGTAAAATATGTGACAATAGTATATAATTGTATCCATTCTGTATCATACAATCACTTCTTTAAATTGCATCTGATTAGCGGCTATCACTAAAGGTAGTCGCTGTATATTTATGTGAATTTATCACTTAATTCTGTAAATTTTATCAAAGGGGTTGTTGGCTATATCAAAAGAAATTTTCATTACTAATGTAGACAAAAAAAAATTGCAAAGGCTAATTGTGTTGGAAGAAGAATTCCAGCCAGGAAGCAAGGAATACCTAGATGATTTAACTTACGAGTTGGAACGGGCAGTTGTCACACAACCAGAAAAAATTCCTGAAGATGTAATTACAATGAATTCTCAAGTGGCATTGAAGGATCTGGATAACGATGAAGAATTGATTTATACCTTGGTATATCCAGATGAAGCCGATATAGCTGAGAATAAAATTTCAGTATTAGCACCTATTGGGACAGCTATTTTAGGCTACCGTGTTGGAGATGTACTGGACTGGAAAATTCCCAGTGGCACCCTACGACTGAAGGTGGATAAAATTCTTTTCCAACCTGAGTCCAGCGGCAATTTTGAGCTATAAAAAACAGGAATAAGTCTCTTTTTATTGTATTAAAATATAAAATGCCCTGCAAAATTTTGCAGGGCATTTTTTCTGTTTATTTACATTTTTGCTGCACTCTTATTTTTTCTAATTCAGCACCATTCCCCGAGTAGACATAGTTGTATTTTAATGAATCTTCTCCCATCTGCCCCTGATAACTCTGAATCAAATTAAGAGTTGCCTGCTTATAAATATTCGCTTTTGCTGATAAACTTGCACTCCCGGCTCCTGTACCAAAGCTTCTGGCCTTAGGCTCTTCATCCGTGTCAGACCAATTAAGCCATTCTACATAGCCTGCAGCATCGGCCACTTTCTCATAAGCCGCTACATAAGCATCGATGTGAGCTTTATCCTCAGCAAACTTATATTTGCTTGTTATCACAGTAGCTACATTTTTCATTTCAGCCTTCCAGGCACTCATATATTTTTCGGCTACATAATTCATCTCTATCGTGTTCATCGCCTCACTGCGATCTATGGCAAAGGCTTTATCAATAGGATTTTCCGTATAGTCCTTTGCCATCCCCGTATTAGTAAAGCCCAATAAGAATACGATTCCCAGTAAAACAACTAACATTTTTCTAGTCATTGCCTTCCTCCTTCTCCCCTACAATCCAGAGGGGGTAATTGCAAGTTGGGCTGTCATATTCCAGCGCAACCTCTCATCCCAGCTTTCTGGTGCAATAGTGACAGTATACGTAATGTCGCCGCGCTTCTTTTCACCGTATGGCCTAATTGATTTCACCTTGCCAAGTATCTCCAGTCCTGGTATGCCGTCAAAAGTTAAAGATACTTGATCGCCTTTCTTCACCTTAGCAATCGTAAGTTCTGTCAAATCATCACTGCGAATTTCCCACTGACTTTCATCAGCGATTCTTACCAGTACCGTACCAACAGCAGCATGCTCTCCCACCTTGACATCTAGAAATGCCACTGCACCGCCAATGGGAGCCTTGATCTCTGTCTTCTCAAGCTGACCTTCAGTTTCAGCTAAGCGTGCTTCTTGAGTCATTAATTCCGCCTGGGACTGAGCTAAGGCGGCTCGATTTCTATCTACTGCTGTTTTAGCCTGATCATAATGTTGTTTAGAGGTAGCGCCAACTGCTTCTAGACGTTCTTGCCGTGCCAACTCACGCTCAACATCAGTCAGATTCACTCTTGCTTGCTCCACTGCTGCAGCGGCCCGGCTAATATCGGCTCTAGTACTGCCAACACGTGCCTGATATTCTTGCCTTATCAGCCGAATAATCGGCTGACCAGCCTTTACTATATCGCCTTCCTGTACCAGCACTTCACCAATCGTTCCTTCCACTGGCATAACCATCTGGGCATAGCGTACAGGAAAAACAATGCCCTCCGACAACACCCGATTATCAGCTTTAACAGGTGCTATATCTTTTTTCTCCACTTGGCGCCCGATACTGAACCACCATCCGCCAGCACATAAAACCACAATAATGCACAACGTCAATGCCCAGCGACTTTTTATCCATTGTCCTGCTACCAACAACTGTCCTGTTTTCATTCTACTCTCCCCGTTCTCCACTTATTCATAGCCAAGTACCTCTCGCACGCTCAGCTTCGTAGCATTCCGCGCCGGGAGCAAACTGGCAAAGATTGAAAGCAATACTGAAAGAATCAGCCAAATCCCTACACCTAAGAAACTAAAAGAAAATGCTAAGGGACTCTGTAAAAACAATACCCCTACCTGATAGCTAAGTAAAGCAGCTACTGGCAGCGCCAAAACAACGCCCAACAACCAGCTTAACACACCAATACATAATGCCTCAACAACAAAAATCTTAGCAATTGCCATACTGGAAGCTCCAATGGCCCGCATGATTCCGATCTCCCTTGTTCGTTCCAATACATTGATTCCCATCGTTCCCATGAGACCCAAAGCACCAACAAAAGCCAATAACACTGCCATAATCAGCAAAAATACTGTCAATATATCAAACTGGGATCGAATTCGTTGTTTTTGTTCCCAAGTAATATCAACATTTTGAACACGAAGATTATTTTTCTTCAAATGTTCTTCCAGTTTTCTTCCCAAATCAGTTTGCTCCTGAGGATTGGCTGATTGGGCAACGATCTGGACTGACCTAGCTCCTCCCGTTTCCTGGATGGCTCCGGTAAACCAGGGATAAGGAGCATACACAATAGGTCCTGTTAGCGTACTTTTAGCAATGCCTACTACCGTAAACTTGAGTTTGCGTGTACCTATTTTGAGAACTGCTGTACTACCTATTTTGAGCTGTGGACTGTCTTTCAGCGCTTCCGTATTTACAACAAGCGCGCTCTCATCCTCCGCTATCAGCCAACGTCCCTCAATCATTTGGGGCTGAATCATTTTGGTGTTTACTGGCGGCGCAAGAATGAATATATTCTTACTGGCATCATCTTCAGACTCTTTTTGTTCGTTTCTAAGTACCCGTCCAGAAGTAAATCCCCAGGACTCAGCCGCCTTAACACCGGGAACCTTGAGAACTTCGTGTTCAATCCGGGTGGCCCGGTAGTTTTGGGTAAAACCAACAGATATATCATAATGGAAATAATCAAGGGCATCATCTAGCGTAGAGTATAAGGATGATCGTATGGAGAAAACAGCCATAAATACGGTTCCTGCCACTGTCAACGTCAGCAACGTCAGCGCTAAACGCCCTTTCCGTCGGAAGGTATTTCTTAAGGAAAGCAGGATTGGGCGTGATAAGTTGCTACGTCGTTCTAGTAGTCTATCGATCCAAGTATCCAGCCGACCTTTGCTCATCACATTGCCAATACCATAGTCACTAACCGCTTCACGGACTGTTATTCCAGTACCCCGCCAGATAGGCCAAATAGCAGCTAGTATAGGTACCACAATAGCTGCAGTTGCCTCTAGCAGCAAGACTTTAGGCGGCAGTTCAAAACCACCTGAGTCAAAGTTAAATACCTGGGCCATAAAACCAGTAACAGCACTTGCCGCCAATGCCCCTAAAGGAGCAGCAACAACTAGCGCTAATACACCATAGGCCCCAACTAGGATTAGGTACATACGTAAAATCTGGTCACGACGCGCCCCTATTGCCTTCATAATTCCTACTTGACGAACTTGCTGGGTCAAGATGGCCGATACCGTATTCACTAACAAAAAAGTGCCTAACAACAATGATAACACACCAAGAACAGTAAGCAACATAACAAGGGCATTGATGATCCCCTGCATCGGATGCTCCCCGGGTTTATTTACCTGCAGCCAAAATACTGTTGTATCGCCCTGTTCCAGCTTACTCCAGGCCCGACGACCCACTGCTTCAATAGGCGCAGTTTCCTTGCCACTCAGTACCCATGGCTCAACCACAAAATTTACTTGATCGAGCTGACGCTCTTCGTCCAGTTTTTCCAGAGTATCCATATTAATATAACCATTGGAGCGGCCGCTAAATAAGCTGGGAATTTGGCTCGGATCATATACAATTCCAGTAATCTTAAGCGTTCGCTTACGTCCCGTAGATGTCTCCACCTGAATACTTTCGCCTGTTACCAGGCCAAGTTCCGACAAAGAAGACCGCTCTAATAGAACATCACCATCACCCGGTGGCCAGGCCCCGGTTTGGCTTTTAATAATATTTACCTTTTGCTTATTATAGTCAGGAATAGCTGTCAAAAACATTTGACGCCACTCTCCGCCTGCAGTACGAACTCTCAAATCAACGTTGCGACGTCCCTCAGCCTCTTTAACGCCGCGCAAACTACGAATACTGTCCACAAGGTCCTGGTCAAAAGGATCAGCGTACACACTGGCACTAGCTGGTGCCGCAGACTTCCAGCTTAAGGCTAAGTCCCTCTCAAACATGAGATAGGAACTATAGACCATTCCTACGGAAAAAACACCAACAGAAATGGATAATACAACCAATAGGGTCCGTAGCTTATTCCCCCATAAGTCAGCCAATACTTTACGCCAGCGCGGCGTGATCATCGAATACTTAAGCATAGCTGTCGGTCTCCATTACGTCAGGTGCCATAACTTGCCCGTCATACACGGTCACAATCCTGCCGCTCCGGCGGGCTAAATCATTGTCATGGGTTACCATTAAAATCGTTTTGCCCCTAGTGGCTAGTTCTTTAAAAAGGTCAATAACGGCCGTAGCTGTTCTGCTATCAAGATTGCCAGTCGGCTCGTCAGCCACCAGAAGTGGCGGGTCATTAGCTAGAGATCTGGCAATAGCCACTCGTTGTTGCTGCCCCCCGGATAAATTAGCTGGCAACTTATGCGCCTGTTCGCTAACGCCTACCATTTCTAAGAGCCTCATGGCCCGCTCCGGTCTTTCTAAACGATCATACATATTACAAAAATCCATAGGCAGCATTACATTTTCTAGGACAGTCAAGGTTGGCAATAGCTGAAAAAACTGGAAAACCACACCTACCGTCCGGCCCCGCCAGACGGCAATCTGGTTCTCCGTCAACGTATGTACTGGTATTCCAGCTACCCATACTTCACCTTCTGTAGGTCGGTCAATACCTGTAATCATATTAATCAACGTGGATTTGCCACTGCCTGATTTTCCCACCACAGCAACAAATTCACCTGCTGCCACCTGTAGCTGGATCCCTTTTAACGCCTCAAACTCCCCCGCCCCCGTCACATACGTTTTACGCACTGATAGTAGTTCAACTGCCGCTGCTGCTGAACGAGGCTGAGGTAAATCGACACCGATTAGTCCAGACAACCATTTTCCTAGCATGATTTCCTCCATATTTCGAATTTTCTATAGAGAAGACTTGAAGTAAATGGATCACTCTCTAGTGGATCTTAATTCTACTTATAGCTGAACTGACTCCTGCATAAGCATCAACTTATATAAAATAGGAGTCTTAGAAAGAACACTTGTTTATCAGATAATCTCATAATTGGTATTTACTCTAAAGTAAATCATTTACTCTGTCAATCGCAATTTTAATCTGATAATTTTTATTGTTACTCCCTCCACCTTTCGCGCCCTCAACGTTTTTTTACGCATATAAAAAAGCACCCGTTGAGTTTCTCAACGAGTGCCCATAAGAGAACATTATTGCTGTCCGTTATTATTACAATTTTGCATCATACCACCATTTTGCATCATGTCATTATGTTTCATCATCCCATTACCCATCATACCACCATTTTTCATCATTTTCTGCATAATAGGAGCTACTTTTTGCATACTTTCATTCAAAGTAGCAGCTTCATCACTAGTAATGGTACCATCATTCACGGCTTGCTGTATCATCTGCTGATGGTTGCCATTTAATGGGCCACACTGATTCTGTGGATTTACCTGTTCTGTAGTGGCTGCGAAAACTGGCACCGCAATTAATGCTGCCAATACTGTTATAATTAGCATTTTCTTCTTCATTTTCAGTCCCCCTGTTTTTCATTTTATATTCTATGTCATTATTATAAACAAAGATTGTGGATTTTTTATGGAGAAACTATGGGATTTCTATGAAGATACAATTTTATTTACCAAACCTGTATTAGCTCATATAAATAGTATGGTATTCAGTTGTCCCACACGAACCTCTTTTCTTTGCATCAGCTGCTGCACATCTTCTTTACAACACTCGTTTTGCGCCGTAATAGCGCTGCACAAAATAACTATCATTTATATCACCAATTGCAACTACGCCTTTGGAAAATGAAGTATGAATAAATTTATCTCTGCCAATATAGATCCCCACATGGGATGCGCCTGGTTCATAGGTAGTAAAATACACTAAATCCCCTGCCTGCAGAGAAGCTGGCGATATGATTCTGCCCACTAAAAACTGTAGATCAGCGGTACGAGGCAAATTGATACCTGCTTGCCTATACACATATTGTACTAATCCGGAGCAGTCAAAGCCTTGCCCAGGGGAGGCTCCTCCCCACACTACTGGTTGACCAAGCATCCCTTTAGCAATGTTCAATATTTGTGCTGACTGTCCAGGCTGTCCAATAGGCCCAGTAGCAGATCGAGCTGCCATCTGCTGCTCATCCGCTACCGGCATGGTCGCTCCTGTTACTATGGAATCCAAGGACTGCATAAACTGACTATAACCAGAGTTTGGAGAAGCCTGAACCACTCCTGTGCCGTTAAAAATAGCCCCGGCAGCTAGTATCGCTATCCATTTTTTCATGCTCTACTTCTCCTCTCTAGCCATCTCTTTAGTGTTGCATGGTTTGTAAATGAGACATAGTTGTCTTCATAACATCTTGCATCGTCTTCACTTTACTTTCCATGGCACTAGGATCCAATTTTCCGGAATTAACAGTATTTTTAATGTCACCTGCCGCCTTACGCAAATTGTCTTTTAAATTAGCATCCATCATATGGGGCAAGATTTTTTCTGTAGTACTCACGAGCTGCGCCGCACTCTTTTGCGCATCCATCGTTTGACCAGCCTTCACTTGTTTGACCACGTCTTGCAAGGATTTATCCAAGTCCGTCATCATAGGCATTGGATCTTCCTTCGGCATTGTCGCGCTATGTCCCTGGTGACTAGACGCTTGCTCTTGACTAACGACTGGCTGCTGAACAGTTGTTTTCCCACTAGATCCACATCCCGCCACTAGAGAAATAACTGCAATAATGGCTAACAAACCAAAGAGTACTTTACTTTTTTTCATAACCCAATAACCTCCAATAATTTTAAAATTCTACTTTTGCTGTGCTGGGTATTCTACCCCACCATAGCTTCACTATTCTAGCTAACTGTCTTTATTCAGCAGTGTGAGATTTGCCGGACACGGCTGGATTCCTACGCTCCCGCCACTGATTCCAGACTAGATAGATGCAAGGCAGCACAACCAGTGTCAAAATCGTAGAAGTAACTAGACCACCCACTACGACAGTCGCCATAGGTCGCTGCACCTCGGCACCAGTACCCGTTGCAAAAATTAATGGGAACAATCCCAAGCTAGCAACTAGCGCAGTAATCATAACCGGCCTCAAACGAGTGAACGCACCTTCAGTGATGGCTTCTTCCAAGGACCGGTGATCTCGCAGGTGTTTAATATAAGTCACCATAATGACCCCATTTTGCACTGCTATCCCAAAGAGAGCGATGAAACCTACAGCCGCCGCTACCGTCATGTAGGTGCCGGTAACATACATGGCTACAATACCGCCCACCAAGGAGAACGGAATATTCATCAGGATAAGGAAAGCATCACTAGCGGATTTAAAGGTCATATAGAGCAAGAAGAATGTGAGAACAATGACTGCTGGCACCACTAGAGACAGTCGATCTTTCGCACGTTGCTGATTTTCATACTGTCCGGTCCATTTTAAGGAATAGCCAGCTGGCAAATCAACTTTTTCTTTTATGACTTGGTTGGCTTCATTTACAAAGCTGACCACGTCCCGTCCCCGAGTATTCATCTGAACTATCATCCGATAAACCCCGTTTTCACTGCTAATCATGGACGGACCGTCTACAACCTGGAACTGAGCCACTTCACCTAAGGGTACATAGGCACCAGTAGCCGGGCCGGCCGCTGCGGCAGCTGCACCACCACCCATGCCTGCGCCCATTCCGCCACTGCTGCTTTTCGCCGCGGTGCCGCCACCTGTTACCGGAATGAGGATGTTTTCCATAGCATCAATGGTTTCTCGATTTTCCCGATTGTAACGCACTAGGACGTTAAAACGCTTACGCCCTTCAATGGTAGTCGTGGCATTTTTACCGCCTACCGCTAATTCAACGGCATCTTCTACATCGGCAATGTTAAGACCATACCGAGCTGCTTTTTCCCGATTAACCTGAATTTCTAGATAAGATGCACCAAAGACCCGCTCAGCTAAGAGATCACTGACTCCTGGCACGGTTGCTAGTGCTTTTTCAATGTCAAAGGCCTTCTGCTGAAGCACCTGCAGATCTTCTCCATAAAGTTTAATGCCTAGTTCGGTACGAACTCCAGTGGTCAGCATGGATAACCTTCCCGCGATGGGCTGGGTAAAGGCTAAGTTAAGTCCAGGCATATTGGTAAGTCTAGCCATCATTTCTTGCTCAATTTTCTCTTTTGTCATACCGCTTCGCCACTCATCTTTCGGTTTTAGCGTAACGATGGTTTCAATCATACTAATCGGCGCTGGATCCATAGCCGACTCCGCTCGGCCTACCTTCCCCACCGACATGTCCACTTCTGGAATTTCCATGATAACTTTATCCATGGTTTTAGCCGCTTCCAATGCCTCGGTTAACGACACACTAGGCAGCATGGTCGGCATAACTAGGAACGTTCCTTCATCCAATTCTGGCATAAAGGTAGTACCGATGAGGGGCAACAAGGAAAATCCAGCGATCATTACAACGACCGCGATACTGATGGTGGTTTTACTGTTCTTTAATACAGATTTCAATGTGGGCACATACCATTGATGCAGCTTAGCAACAATCCAGGTGTCTTTTTCCTGAATTTTGCCTCTGAGCAACAAGGTACACAGCACCGGTACCAAAGTGAACGCCAACAGCAATGACCCGCTCATGGCAAAGGATTTAGCCCAGGCCATCGGAGTATACATTTTACCCTCAGTTCCCGTCATAGTAAATACGGGCAGAAAGGTTACAATGATAATCGTAATGGAAAAGAAGATGGGTGCGGCTACTTCTTTTGCTGCTTCCAGGGTCACATCGATAATGTTACGCCGGCCCTGGTCCTCTGCCAAGTGTCGATAAATATTTTCCACCATAACAATGGCCGCGTCAGTCATAACACCAATGCCAATGGCAATGCCGCCAAGGGACATTAGGTTAGCTGACAGATGAATCTGTTTCATGGCAATCAGTGCAATTAGAATGCCGATGGGAATAGCACTGGTCACTATCAGGCTCGATCTAACATTTCCTAAGAAAAGAATGACAATAATCGAAACTAAAATAAATTCTTCAATTAATGCCCGAGTTAGAGTATTGACAGCTTTTTTCACCAGATCCGTCTGGTCATAAAAAGGTACAATCCGCATTCCTTCGGGTAATGACGGCTGGATTTCAGTGATCTTAGCTTTCACTTGGTCAATCACGTTGAGCGTATTTTCGCCCATGCGCTGAATGACGATTCCCCCAGCCGCTTCATAACCAGATTTGGTAAGCACACCCCGGCGAAAATCCGGACCGGCGGTTACGTTGGCTACATCTTTGATATAAATCGGTATATTGTTATTCTGAAAGATTACAATATTTTTAATATCGTCAATAGACTGGATTAATCCCAATCCACGAATAATAAATTCCTGACCGTTTTGCTCCACCACTTTCGCACCAATATTAGCATTGTTGGTGCCAAGGGCACCAAATACTTGGTTAAAAGTGACCCTATAATTTTGCAGAAGGCGAGGATCCAGATTGATTTGGTACTGCATCACATATCCACCGATGCTGGCGACTTCCGCTACTCCAGGCACCGCACTCAGCTGCTGTTTGATGGTAAAATCTTCAACGGTACGCAAATCCGCTAGGTTATGACGGTCACTTTCTATGGTATACATAAAGACCTGACCCATAGGTGTGCTGACTGGTCCTAAGGAGGGCTGTACGCCCCGGGGTAGTTGAGGAATGGCCTGCTGTACTTTTTCGTTCACAACTTGACGGGCAAAGTAAGGCTCTACCCCATCTTCAAATATGACGGTTATAAGTGACATCCCGAATGAAGAAGCCGAGCGTACTTCTTTCACCTTTGGCAGCCCCCGCAAGGCCGTCTCCAACGGATAAGTAACCTGATCTTGAATCTCCTGGGGACCCCGGCCCATCCAGTCAGCCGAGACAAGTACCTGGTTCTCACTAAGGTCAGGAAAAGCATCAATAGGGGTATCCTTAACGACGAAGACTCCCCAAACAATAATTAATGCGGATAACACCAGGATAATCACTCGGTTTTTCAAGGAAAATTCTATTAATTTATTAAGCATATTGCTCCTCCTTACTGACCCCCATGGCCGCTGTGTTCGCTCCCGGCAGCAGGTGCCGGAGCAATCGCGCCGCTATTTGTACCACCTGAAGGTGCTGGCGCACCAGTCTCCTTAGTGGTTCCACCGCCACCGTGTCCGGCATGACTGCCAAAACTGCCTAATTTAGTCTGGGAGTCAATGAGAAAGGTAGCTGCTGTTACCACTGTATCACCAGGTTGTAAACCAGACAGGATCTGAACATAACCATCGGCGTGTTGGCCTGTGACTACATCTCGTTTAACAAAAGTATCTTCACTTTGAGCAACAAAGACAATTTTACGACTGCCGGAATCTAAGAGGCTGGATTCCGGTACAACTAAGCTATCCCCCAAAGGTAATTGAACATTCGCATTAACAAACATGTTGGGTTTCAATCTCCCCCCTGGATTGGCCATTTCCACTCGTACTTTAATGGTTCGGGTGGCATCATCTAGAACCGGGTTAATAAAGGTCACTTGCCCACTAAAATTTTCCCCCGGATAGGCACCACTGTTCACCGCAACTGGCTGACCTATTTTAATGCCTGCTATGTCTTTTTCATAAATATCGACATACAACCAAACAGTGGATAAGTCTGACAGACTATACAATTTATCGCCAGGCATAATAAATGATCCTGGCAACAGCTGTTTTTCCAGAACGGTGCCACCGAACTGGGCATAGATGGTCATATGATCTTTAGGCTTTCGAGTATGTTCCAGATGAGCGATATCACTGTCCGGTACATTTAACAGCTGTAGCTTGCGCCGTGCCGCTTCCCGCAGGCGGTTGTTAATCTGGACCACATCTTTGCCGGCGTTTTGCAGTTTCTGCACATTTTCCAGTGTTAATAAGTATTCTTCCTGAGCTGCGATAAAGGTTGGGCTGTATACAGCGGCGATAGCTTGCCCCGGGGCAATATATTCACCATCAGCGGTTACGTACAATTCATCAATTCGACCTTCCACACGGGAAGTAATATAGGTCCGTCCGTTCTCATTCATGGCAATCTTACCGGTGGTTTTGATTTCCTTAGCAAGGGCCTTGACGATTGCTTGCGCTGTTTGCACTCCCGACAATTGTCTGGCCTTGGCATCTAGGGTAACCACGTCTCCCATAGCCATAACCGGAGCAGTTGTTTGATGCCCCGTATGATCCATAGTCACCTTTGCCTGCTGCGTCGCATAATAGTAACCGCCACCGCCAAATACCAGAACACCAGCGGCCACACCTATTATAATTTTCTTTTTAGCCTGTAGTCTTTCGATCATGCTGTCCTCTCCTTTATCTAACTTGCTCATCATGGTTGGGTTCCACTCGAAAATAAGGGCTTTCCTACTGCCTTTTCTAGATTAGCCACCGCTTTTTCATAATTTACACGGGCTTTATAGTAATCCAATCGCACATTACGGAGAGCATTTAAACTATCCAGAACAGCCATGAAATCCACTTTACCGTTGGTATAGCTTACAACTCCTGCTTGGTAGGTTTGTTCCGCTTGGGGAATCACCGTATTTTTATACAAGTCGATCTGACGCCAGGCTGACTGGGCCTCGGTCAATGCCATCTGCAAATCCAGGTCGGTCATATTTTGCATGTTGATCAATGAAGCCTGAGCTGCATCCAGGCCAGCCCCAGCTGATTTAATTTCTGCTTTATTTTTGCCCTGCCAAATGGGCAGCATGACCATAACTTCCATTTTCCAGGTATCGGGTGCGGTATCCATCATCGTTTGTTTTCTATCTTTATAGCCAATACTGATTTGATAATCTGGCAGCTGCTGTTTTTTCGCTAATTCCACACCGTTTTTTGCCATCTCCACTTGCTGTTCCATACCTAGAACAGCTGGTTTACCGGCTTGGGCTTCTATTTGCAATTTTGTCAAATCAAAATTAGGGGGCGGAGCGCTAAACTCCTCTTTTACTGCGAGAGGCGAATCGGCTTTCCGACCAATGACGGTATTGACTTTAGCTTTTGCAACTGCTGACATGGACGCCATACTTAAGAGATCGGTTGTCATTTTAGAAAACTCAGTTTGAGCCCGCAAAGTATCTTGCAGGGGTACCATCCCAGTGGAGTAGTTAACCTGAGCAATCTGAACCAACTGACCCATGAGTTGCTGATTTTCCTTACCAATTTCCAGTGCTTTATCGGCATAAAGCAAGTCATAATAGGCTGTTTTGGCGGTAGCATAGACTTCCATCTGCTTATCTTGATAATTGGCCTTGGCCATTTCAGCATCACTACCAGCCATTTTACCCATCGCTTTCAGTTTTGACGGATTCATAATGTCCTGAGTGAAGGTATATTCGGTCATCATAGCATCAAAAGGATTTAAGGTGCCATTTGGTATATCATCTTTCATAATTCCGAACTGAGGATTGGGCCAAGCTTTAGCCAGTGGAATGCGAGCCTGTTTCTCTTCCCAGCGTTTCTGACTCTCAATGACAGCTGGATTATTCTTGACAGCAGTTTCCACCACTTGCTGCAGCGCCAACGTCTCCTGAACTTCCTCCGCCACAGCAAGTGGCATCATTCCCAATATGAACAACGCGGTCAAAGGTAGTGCTTTGTGTTGAAACCATTTTCCTACTTCCATATATCCCCCTTTTCGCCCTCACTTGAAGGTCCTAATAGCAAATTTTTATACTAAATTAAAAGTGCAATAATCCTGTCTATTACTATATAGATTAGTTATGAATATCTCATGAAGATCTTTATAACTTTGTAAAAGACATGAGCGGCAAGAAATTCTACCGAAAAACGTTGCCGGCGTATATCACACATTTTCTCTACTATTTCTTATCACAACTCTCCTTTGGCAGATAATTTATCCACTCTATTGGCAAGGTAACTCCATAAATACACGACCACCAGCAATTGAATAATAACTAAGCCCCACATTGCCCTTCACCTCGATTGCATCTTTTTGTCAATATCTACATCATATCTAACGAGTGTGAAGATCTCATGAAGAAAGTAAAAAAACTAAATAACAACCCTTCCTAATGGAAGGGTTGCTTGGTTGTTACATATGATGACCTGAATGTTCGTTACCACCGTCTTTCGGAGCATCCGCCGGCGCTGGCTGTTCCTGACTGTTCTGTTCAGCAGCAAATACCATTGCAGTGGTCGGCAATACCGTACCAGATACAAGAACCGCTACCAGTGCAGCAAAGATCATTCGTGTTACTTTTTTATTCATACTCATTACCCTCTTCCCATTCATTTTTTTCTTTATGTACTCCTATATGACGATGTTCAATTTACTACCTAGTTTCAATATTAATTGTTCATAGTATTAGGATTGTTCGCTTCTGATTTTTATTGTACTAGACATATGTGAAGAACTTATGAAGAATTTTTAAGAATTTATGAAGTTTCCCTTTATTAGTATTGAAGAATTAGCTTTAGAATTTCACTCATTTAACTTTAACCACGAGAAAGGATGACGTACTGTAGTCATCCTTTCTCGTATACCAGTTTTAGTTCACTATAACCAACTCTATTTATTATTCTTAACTATATTAAAACAAAGAAAGGCTTACCGAGCGGTAAGTCTTTCTTGTATAGCAATATGATATCGGATTTTTCTGCTTAACTAAAGATACATCTGCATATTTTAAAAAACTATTTACCTAATATTTTTTTCAACTCATCACTTTTCTGTTTGACGTTATCTTTGTTAATTACTTCTGTACCTGTATCAATGCGTTTATCAAGAGCTTCTCCTTTAGCGGCCTTAATTGCAGCTTCTACTCCCTTAAAACCAATGTTATAAGGACTTTGGGCAATGGAAGCATTAAGCTTTCCTTCTGTAATCGATGTCAATGCATCCGGTGAACCATCAAAGCCAACTATGGGAACATTCATTTTTGCAGCTTCTAATGCTTTATAAGCACCTAAGGCCATCTCATCATTTGTAGCAAAAACTCCAACGAATTCTTGTTTACTTTGTACTATATTTTCCATTACTGTTACTGCCATACCACGTTCGCTATTAGCAGGCTGAATTACTGCTACCTCTAAACCAGCCGCTTTTAATCCTTCTACACAACCATTAGCCCGTTCATCATGTGTAGGGTCGCCTAATGCACCACGGAGGATTACTACCTTTCCGCCCTTAGCTACTTTCTTGCCGAAGTATTCCCCTGCAAGCTTACCGCCATTAAAGTTTCCCGTACCTACAAAAGAAACTTTATCATCCCATTTAGCATCTGTATCTGCAAGAATTACGGGAATCTTAGCTCCTTTCGCCTTATTAAATACGGGAATAGCACTGGCTGGTTGTGAGGGTGCCACGACAAGGGCATTCACCTTCTTGGTAATCTGGTCTTCCAGCATGGAAATTTGCCCTGTTACATCCGTTTCCGCATTAGGACCAAGAACTTTTACTTCAACACCATACTTTTCCCCTGCCGCTTTAGCACCAGACTCTACTATTTTCCAATAGTCACTATTTAGTGCTTTGACTACCACACCAATTTTCATTTTATCAGGTTCTTTTTTGGTTTGGGTTTGTGTACTACCGCAGCCAGTAGTGATCAGAGTCGCCATCAAAAAAGTGGCCATTAACGAAAACAAACCTTTTCTCATTCTAAATTCCCCTCCTACCTAATTTGCTCTTCCCATGGTGTTATTTCCCTTTTTAAAATTGTTATTAACTTTGTTTTCTGCTCCACCTCCTTAACATGATAGTACTCTCTCGGAAAATAACCATCTATACCTATAAACAGGCAAAGGATGAGTATAACTATAAGCGTAAATTAAGTAGAAGGTTGGAGCATTGGTTATACTCATCCTTTGCCCTCCTAAATGATACTTTCCGAGAGACTACTGATAATTGTTGACTTAACCACCTTCAATTTTCACGCCTTCACCTTTGCAGCCGCCTTATGCCTTAATACGTCTATATATACTGCCAGAATAATAACAATACCGATGGCGACTGTCTGCATTTCAGAGGAAACACTCAAAAGGTTTAACCCATTGCGCAAAACCGCCATAATCATGGCACCAATCAGAGTACCCCATACCGTACCCTCGCCGCCCATAAAACTAGCTCCACCGATGATAGTAGCTGCAATGGCATCAAACTCATACCCCAAACCAGCTAGGGGATATGCGGAATTTACCCTACCGACAAGCACCAACCCACCCAACGCAGCCATAAAACCGCTAATTGTATACACTATGATTAAGACTTTATCAATACTGATTCCTGATAGCCGTGTAGCCTCAGGATTACCACCTACCGCATATATGTACCTGCCCACAGTGGTATAGTTAAGGAAAATATGGAAAATCCCATATACAACTAACACTAAGAGAAAACTCACTGGCACTGGTCCTAGAAAGGCCGCTCCTAGGAACTGTATAGGCTCTGGGAAGTTTGAGATCGGCGAAGCAGCTGTCACAATTAAAGCCAGCCCACGTGCCACATTCATAGTTCCCAAAGTAGATATAAAAGGATGAGGCAAAGACAATTTAGTAAGGGTAACACCATTGATAAACCCCAGCAAAACTCCTACCCCTAGGCAAACAATGATACCAATGATCGGCGACATTCCCAGTTTCACCACTACGATCCCCATTAAGACAATGCTTAGGGCTAGAATCGATCCAACAGATAAATCAATCCCTGCTGTCAATATGGTCAACAGCATGCCTAAAGCAATTAGACTGTTAATCGCCGACTGACGGGCAACATTCATGATATTATCCATCGTCAAAAAGTAAGGGGATAAATAGGTCAAGACACCGGATAAAGCCAACAGTCCAAATAAGGGTCCTAGTTTTTGCATAATTTGACGAAAGTGCACTTTATGTCCATTGCTATCACCCGGCAATGGTTGGGGTGAACTTACTTTCATGATTGATACCTCCCGTGGCAGCTTTTAGAATTTTTTCTGGAGCAGCTTCCGAACGGTTGAATTCTGCGGTAATTCTACCATCATGCATAACCATAATCCGATTACTAATTCCCATAACCTCAGGCAGTTCGGAGGATATAACTATAACAGCCGCTCCTTCGGATATTAGACGATTAATAACGTTATAAACCTCTACTTTTGCACCTACGTCAATTCCTCGGGTTGGTTCATCAAAGATAAATATTTTGGCCTTTAAACACAGCCATTTTGCAATCACTATCTTTTGCTGGTTCCCGCCTGAAAGCAAGCGAGTAACGATATTATAGTTAGCAGGACGCACTTGCAAATCATGTAGCAGTTGTTCCACCTCTTTGCACAAGGATTTGGTGTTAATGAAGCTACCAAATTTACAAAATCGCTTTAAACCAGCCAAGGTCGAATTGAACTTAATATCGTGCATTAGGATTAGTCCTTGTCCCTTGCGATCTTCAGTAAGAAACGCAATTCCTTCATTAATCGCATCTCTAGGACTGTTAATTTTCACTTCTCGCCCGAAAACAGCTACGCTCCCGCTATCGATCTTGTCAGCCCCAAAAATGGCCCTAGCCAGTTCAGTACGCCCCGCCCCTACTAAACCCGCAATTCCTAATACTTCTCCTTGATAGAGTTCAAAAGAAATATCTTTTAAAACTCCAGTACGATTGAGACCTGTCACCTGCAGGGCCAAACCTCCTCGCTCTACCGTAACTTGGGGGAACTTTTCTTCTAGGGTACGCCCTACCATCAACTCGATGAGTTGTTCCTGGTCCGTCTCCTTTTTATCCATTGTCGCTATCTTGCAGCCATCTCGCATCACTGTGATCCGATCACTGATTTCCAAGACTTCCTCCAAACGATGGGAAATATACACTATGGCAATCCCTTTCTGTCTTAATTTATAAATGTTATCCAGAAGGATTCTCACTTCCCGTCCCGACAAACTGGAAGTTGGCTCATCCATAATGATCAACTTGGCATTAGCAATCAGTGCTCGGGCGATTTCTATCACCTGTTGTTGTCCCATGCTGTATTCCCGAACTGGTTTTCCCATATCAATATCGGCACCAAGCTCAGTCAAAGCCTCCCGGGCTAACCGAGTCATTTGAGGGTAATTTAACAAACCAATTCCTTTATAGCGCATTTCTCTGCCTAAAAAGATATTCTCTGTCACCGATAAATTAGGTGCCAAACTTAATTCCTGATAAATAGCAGCGATACCCATTAAAAAGGCATCTTTGGTACTGACGAAGTGTACATGCTTTCCTTGGCAAACCATCTGCCCTTCATCACAGGAGTAAGCACCCGTTAATATTTTAATCAACGTCGATTTTCCCGCGCCGTTTTCACCTACCAAACCATGAATTTCTCCGGGTTTGATATCCAAATTAATATTGTTTAACGCTAAAACACCTGGAAACCTTTTGGATACTCCTTTGAGGCTTAAAAGATCTTCCTCCATGGTTTTCACCCCCGTCTACTATCCCCCGGCTTATTCCTCAAGTTTTACCGGCTTCCCATCTTCATATGATTTTTTAGCTGCTAGACCAATAAGTACTGGTTTTAATCCATCAATACCCGAAACCTTTGTATCGGTATCATTAACGATGCTTCCAAAAAATTCTGCCATTTCTGCCGCAAAGGATTCCATATATCGTTCAAGGAAAAAGAACTTAGGTTTGTCAGATAACACCCCATCATTCGTGCTTACTACTACAGTTGTCGGAGTGTCATTAGATACGGCTATACTTCCCTTTGTTCCCAAAACCTCTACCCTCTGGTCATAACCGTATACTGCCTGCCTGCAGTTATCGATCATACCAATTGCACCATTTTTAAATTTTAAGCTAATAAGAGCGGTATCAACATCTCCTGCTTCGCCAATGGAGGGATTAACAAGCACCCCAGCATTCGCATATACTTCAACAACTTCACTGCCAGTCAGATATCGTACCATATCGAAATCATGAATTGTCATATCAAGGAACATACCTCCTGATACTTTTACATATTCAATAGGAGGTGGTGCCGGGTCCCTAGAGGTAACTTTAAGAATTTGAACATCCCCAATGGCTCCACTTTGAATCAGTTCTCTAACCTTCTTGAAATTATGATCAAAGCGTCGATTAAAACCAACCTGAAATTTAATCCCAGCCTGTGCTACAGCATTAAGTGCAGCATGTATGCGATCCACATCATAATCAATAGGCTTTTCACAAAAAATATGTTTTCCAGCCTGTGCGGCTTCTATCGTTATCTGTGAATGGGTATTTGTTGGTGAGCAAATAATGACTGCATCAATTTCAGAATCCGCTAAGATACTTCTATAGTCATCATAAACATGCTTAATGCCAAGACCTATTGCCCAGTCCCTAATCTTGTCAGCATAAATATCAGCAATGGATTTTACTTCAATATCAGAGAAATTTTTGACAATGTTAGTAGCATGAATAACACCAATTCTTCCCGCCCCAATAATACCTACTTTAATCTTCTTACGCATTTTGAAACCTCCCCTATAAACCTGTTTTTTCTTTGATATATTGCCTAGCTTTGATCGCATATTCTAGGGGATTTGCGAGAGCTGGGTCCTGCTCAGCTTCAACTACAAACCAACCTTCATATTTTTCTTCATCTAATATTTCAAATAGGGGCTGAAATTCAATCATACCAGCACCTGGCACAGTAAATACCCCTGCTTTCACAGCCTGTAAGAAACTCATTTTTTCAACCTTTACCCTAACTAGTACATCCTGCCTAATATCTTTTAGATGTACATGTTTTATTCGCTTACTATATTTTTTCAGTACATCTTCTGGATTCTCACCAGAGAAGGTTAGGTGTCCCGTATCAAAAAGCAGGAATAGGAGGTTTTCATCTGTCATTTCCATGAGCCTGTCAATTTCTGCAGCGGTTTGGACTCCAGTACCCATGTGATGATGATAGACTACTTTCATATTTTTCTCTGCTGCCAATCTTCCTAGGTCTTCAAGTCCCCTGGCAAGTAGTTGCCATTCTTCATCCGTAAAATACGGTTTACCATCTATTACAGGTGTATCCATCATTCCTTGAATACTGTGTCCCTGCTCAGCAACCACGATGACCTTTGCTCCCATTTCATATAAAAAATCCCTATGTCTTTTAAATGCTTCTGCAGTTTCTGCAAAAGGCTGAGTGGTTAAAAACGAACTGAACCAGGCGCTGGCTATACTCATTCCACGCAAATCAAGGGCCTTTTTTAAAACGTGGATGTCTTTAGGGTACTTATTGCCAACTTCACTACCCGTAAATCCTGCGAGAGCCATTTCACTTACACATTGCTCAAAAGTATTTTCTGCCCCAAGTTCAGGCATGTCGTCATTTGTCCAGGCAATGGGGGCAATCCCCAGAAACACTTTATTTTTATCAAACATATCCATGTCCTCCCCTTTAGAATTTTTTAGTTTTTGGCAATTCTTTGACCAGTCTTGCGTGTGCTTCAAGTACAGCAGGATTATCCGAAACTTCTGGTACGCCAACACGCCACCATGCTTCGTATCCGCCAGTCATCGTCTTAGGAAGGACTTTAATATCAATTAGTGTGGATACCCTATCCTTTTTTGCACTTTCCAGAGCCACTTTCAATTCTTCCACCGTTCTTGCTGTATAGGCCTTAGCACCATACCCTTTGGCACATTCTGCATAGCTTATGGGTAAATCTTCCCCTGTCAGCCTGCCAGTATTTTTGTCTCGAAATTTAAATTGAGTAGCAAATGTGGGTATACCCTGCTCATTTTGCAAATTCTCAATACAGCCAAAACCCCTATTATCAAAAAGGAGAACATTTATTTTAAAGCCTTCTTGTATGCTTGTTACCAGCTCGGAATGGAGCATCAAGTAGCTGCCATCACCTACCAGCGCATATACTTCCTTATCCGGCATTGCCATTTTAACTCCCAGTGCGCCACAAACTTCATAGCCCATGCAGGAGAAGCCATATTCCATATGATAGGTTTTAGGTTTTACCGGTCTCCATAACCTTTGCAAGTCCCCTGGCAGACTTCCTGATGAGCCCACAACTATAGCATCTTCCTCAATAACTTTCGTGATTTCACCCAGAGCTCTAGCTTGTGAGAGACCGTTTTCAAGCTCTGCGGCAAATAAACGATCCACTTCTCGATCCCACTCTTCTTTGACTACAGCTATTTCTGTTGTATAGATGGATTGGTACTCTATTTCTTGGAGAGCTTGGGATAAACTAAGCAAAGTTTCTTTCCCATCGGCGACTATTGTTTTTGCATTCATCTTGTATGCATCAAAGGAATTCACATTGATTGCTAAAAACTCTACCTCTGGATTTTGAAATAACCATTTTGATGCGGTTGTAAAATCGGAAAGTCTTGTTCCTACCGCAATGACCAAATCCGCTCCTGCCGCAATTTTATTTGCCGCCAAGCCTCCTGTAACGCCTATACCACCTAGATTAAAAGGATGATTCCATGGTACTGCCCCTTTGCCTGCCTGTGTCTCGCCAAAAGGGATATTGAATGTTTCTGCAAACTCTGCAAACTCATTACCTGCCTCTGAATATACAACACCGCCACCGCAAATCATCATTGGTTTTTTCTTACTGCATATTGTTCTAACGGCTCTTTCGATTTCGCCCTTAGAAGGCATCCTTCTGGTAATATGGTGAACCCGTCTTTCAAGAAATTCAACAGGATAATCATAGGCCTCACCTTCCACGTCCTGTGGTAAACAAATCGTAACCGCACCCGTATCTGCCGGGTCTGTTAGCACTCGCATAGCATTTATCATTGCCGTCATGAGTTGTTCCGGACGTACAACTCGATCCCAGTACTTTGAAACAGCTTTAAAAGCATCATTAGCAGTAATGGATATACTTGTGGGATTTTCAAGTTGTTGCAATACTGGATCTGGCTGCCTGCAGGCAAAGGTATCCCCAGGAAAAAGCAGTAAGGGAATCCTATTGACGGATGCAGTGCCTGCTGCCGTCACCATATTGAGGGCACCAGGACCGATGGAAGAGGTACAAGCAATAATCTCCCGTCTATTTTTCTGTTTGGCGTAGCCAATGGCTGCATGAGCCATACCCTGTTCGTTTTTCCCTTGGTAGACAACCATATCCCCTTGATACTCTTCCAGAGCTTCCCCAAAACCAATTACAACCCCATGACCAAAAATGGAGAATATCCCCTTTACAAACTTGTTCTCAACACCATCAAATTCAACATATTGATTATCAAGAAACTTAAGCAACGCTTGCCCCATGGTAAGCCGTATCGTTTTCATATCTCACTCTCCACCTGAATTGACTCTTCTTTATCGGGCCAAATTACAGCATTTTTATTAGTCACCCATAGATGCTTGGGATCAAAAATTGGGTATTCGGGTGTTTTATATAGATTGGTATCAAGATGTCTGATAAGCCATATATAGTACATGGCATATCCTGGAGCAGTAGTCTGTGGATGGGTTGCGCTATCAAGTATCTTCACAGTGTCATTATTTTTAACCTTGACAACATCATCACCCAGTTCCGAAAAACCATACCCTTGTTCTGGATAAAACTTGTAAAAATAGATTTCCGGCTGGGGATGATGATGTGGCGGATAACTAGACCATTTCCCTGGGAAATCAACAACTTCACCCACTACAAGTTTGGAATAGGGAGCATTGGAATAATCAAAGACCGTCCTAACAATCCGTGTTGACGCCTCTTTTAACGTTCCTTTTCCTCGTTCCTCCGATGCACACTCTTCGGGAGTATAGAGTTTTGCTTCAAATATGGCTTCATTATAGGTTTTCGCTATACTAAGTTCGCAGTCGCCAGATACACCAGTAATCTTTACTTCTACATACCTTGGAACATGGAGAACCCAAGGATTTTGATCAAAACAAGAAGCTCTCTGAATGGTTTTCTTTCCTCCACGCCAACTGAGTGTCACCTCGCCCCGTATCAATAGGATGGCGATTTCCTTTTCTGGATGGAACAAACAATCCTCCTGATTCTTCGCTAGCCGAAGTATACCAAAATCCATCATGGTATTGTCGTGTACTTCATCGATCGTTGTAATGGGATTGTACCCAAAATGAAAAGGACCATCTTGCCTTATCCGTAACATACCCTATGCCTCCATTACTTTTTCCTGCTTAATACCTTGTTCACCTTAGTCACTATATTCTCAACAGTCAGCCCAAATCTCTGTTTTAGATAATTTTGTGGACCGACTTCACCGAACAAGTCATTGACTCCCACCCGCTCCATAGGGACGGGCATGTTTTCCACAACCACTTCTGCAACAGCCGAACCAAGTGCGTTAATAATGTTGTGATTTTCAACAGTAACGATAGCACCTGTTTCCTCTGCACATTGGATAATTAAATTCCTATCAATCGGCTTCAGCGTAAAAATATTAACTACCCTTACAGATATTCCTTTTGTTTCTAGTTCTTCGGCAGCTTTTAAAGCATCATCCACCATGATGCCACTAGCTACAAGGGTTACATCTTTGCCCTCTTTTAGCGTTACACCCTTTCCTATAGTAAAGGTGGAGCCATCTTCATAAATTTTTACAGCACTCTTTCTGAGTAGCCTTAAATAAAATACTCCATATAGATTTTCTGTCTGTTTCAACAAATCCCGCAATTGTGTGGAATCCACAGGTTCTAGTATTGTGACATTGGGGATATTGCGGACGATGCCCATATCCTCAAAAGGCATATGAGTTCCTCCATTGAATGCAGCAGTCACACCAGGATCACTACCAATAATCCTCACATTCAATCTTGCATAACCGCAGGATAAAAACAGTTGATCGAAACACCGCCTTGTGGCAAAGGGACCAAAAGAATGGGCGAAGGGAATTTTCCCGGTCGCTGAAAGTCCTGCTGCGACCCCTATCATATTTGCTTCCTGTATACCCACATCAAATGTCCGTTCCGGATAATGGTGAGCAAACTTCACCATTCCCATAGAATTCATAAGATCTGCATCCAGGGAAACTATATTCTTATTGCCTGCTGCAAGTTCAATTAACGTCTCACAGTATACATTTCTCATTTCCTTAGCTTCTGTTATTCTCTCTTGTGCTAGCTTTGTGCTCATTCTTTCACCAGCCCTTCTAATTCAGCACTAAGTACTGTAAGTGCTTCCTCCATCTGATCCCGGCTTATATTCATATGATGATTAAACAGTTCCTGCTCTGCAAAGGCCCAGCCCTTGCCTTTAATGGTATGAAGTACAATTACAGAAGGTTTATCCTTATGCTGTTTGGCATTTTCGATTGCTTCGATAATTTCTATAACATTAGAACCATCGATTTCTTGCCCATGCCATCCGAAGGCTTCAAACTTACTCTTAATATCTCCCACATCATTAATGTCCTTTGTATATCCATCAAGCTGTTTTTTATTATAATCTACAAAGGTAATTAGATGATCTAATTTCTTCTGAGCAGCAAACAGAACCGCTTCCCACACCTGGCCTTCCTGTATCTCTCCATCCCCAAGTATTAGGTATGTAAAATTATCCCTGCCGTCCAGTTTATGTCCCAATGCCACTCCTACTGCCAGGGATGCCCCCTGTCCAAGGGAGCCAGTTGTCATGTCGATTCCCTTTGTTAAATTCCTGTCGCAATGACTGGGAAGATTTGTTCCTGGTTTATTTAATGTTAAAAGTTCCTCTACAGGAAAGAACCCCTTCAGTGCAAGGGCTGAATAGATAGCAGGACCTGCATGCCCCTTTGAACATACTAGCCAGTCCCGCTGTTCCCATTGAGGATTTTTGGGGTCATACTTCATAGCTCCACCATATAAAGCAGCAATGGTATCTGTAATGGATAACGCCCCTCCTATATGACCAAATCCCAGATTCCCTATTGCTTTCATCGTTTCCATCCTAATATGAAGTGCTAATATCTTAATTTCTTTCACTGTATCCTTACTAATCATTTCAGGCCTCCTCTTTCCTGTACATTTGCCATTGCTTCAATTAACGGCATCTTCACTCCTGATAAGAACCTAACCATAGCGCCTCCCGCTGTGCAGACATAATCTATCTTTGTGATATCAATAAATTTCTGAGCCGCACTTACCGTATCTCCACCGCCGATAACTGAATATCCAACTGCATCGGCAATTGCATTCCATAGACTTTTCGTACCAGCTTGAAATAGCGGATTTTCATAAACCCCTGCTGGTCCATTTACAAATAAGGTACCAGCCTTAGCAATTTCCTTTTTAAAAATCGCTATCGTCTCTTGTCCTATGTCCAGATACAATTCCTTAACAGGTGGCTGGTCAATCTTGGCTTCAGCTCTATAACCAGCCTTCTCATAAGCTAGATCAACGGGATATATAATTTTCTCAGAATACATTTCAAGATATTTCTTAGCGGGTTCTATAAATCCAGCCAAGGATTTATCTTTGATAAACCTCTCATTCTTTGACCCAAGATTATACCCTTTTGCCATCAGCATGATCTGACCAACAACACCGCATGTCAGTATCTTATCTGCTGAACCATTTTCTAAAACCTGCTTCATCATACCGAAGGCATCTGATATTTTAAGTCCCCCAAGGATAAATACATTGGGCCTCTCAGGGCACTCCATTACTTTGGTTAACGCCTTTATTTCCTTCGCCAGAAGCAATCCCCCAGCTGTGGGTAATAACTCCTGAAAGGCAACCATGGAAGGAGCATTTCTATGAGCAGCAGCAAAGGCATCATTGACATAATAATCTCCAAGGGGAGCCAGACTACGTACCAAATAGGTATTGAGCATTTCATCTGCCTTTAGTTTCACTGCATCTTCAAAAGTTGATATTTCTTCACACAAATATCGTAAGTTGCCGAGGAGAATTGCCTCCCCTTCGTGAAGGTTCTTTATTGCATCCTGAGCCGCAGGCCCACACACATCGTCAATGTATCTGATTTTTTTCCCTAAGAGAGTGGATAGCTTCTCTGCATGTTCTGCCATCGGTATCAGATTGTGGTAGTCTAGAGTATCTCCCTGATGGGCAAGCATTGCCACCTTGGCACCCCTGTCAAGAAGGTATTGTATGGTAGGTATCGTTTTTTTTATCCGATTTTCGCTGACTATTCTTTTGGTAATAGGATCGATGGGAGAGTTGATATCGACCCTCAGTATGACTGTCTTACCAAGATAATTGAATTCATCCATTGACCTTATAGTCGTTACTTTTGCATCCATTTTCCCATCTCCAGATAGTTGTTAGTTGCTAAAACGGCAGCAAACTTATCACTCTCCATCTCCATAGCGGCTCTTATCCCATCTATGCTTTCGGGTATGGTAACTGCTTCCTGGGGAATATTGATTGCGTACATAATGCCGCCATCGATTTCAACAATGGCTTCTTCCCAAAGAGCAATTTCGTACATATCTCCTCTAGGATTTCCAAGGTCTCTGGCATATCGAAATAAAGAAGCATTTCCTTGAAAACCATCTGCAATTTTAACAACTCTGATCCTTGGATGTTTATAGAACGCATCTAGTGCCTGTTCCTTACTTATCTTGTCCTTGGTCTTTGCCACAACGGTGATAATATGCCCGTGGGTTACAGGGGTGTGTACCAATATACCTGTTGCGTCAATGTGAGGCATAATCGTCATTAAGTCCACAGCCTGATGGCTCGGCGCTTTATCAATCTGGAGGGCATTGGTGAGTCCGCGATGATAATCGCCTGGATCTGCTACACGCCGTATAATTGTAATAGCAATACTTTCTACACCAAATTCTCGATCAAGACATTCAACAGATCGGATTAAACCAGTCGTATTACAAGATGTTAATTTTAAAAACTGTTGACCTAGACCTTGCTCATAATTGGCATACCCATGAAAAAACACATCTGCGACGGAGTCCTTCTCTCCTCCTTGGAAGATTGCTTTTTTGTTATATTTTGCATAAAGTTCCTTATTCTTAGCTCCTACACCCGCACTTGTAGCGTCAAGTAAGATATCTGACTGCTGAACCAGTTCTTCGAGAGTTCCTGCTATGGGAATATCTAATGCCTCAAATTGGGACAAATTTTCTTGTATTCCTAAATATAGGGAATAGGGCATGCCCTTTTCTTTTAATGCCCGGATGGCAAGGGTTGGTGTAACGTCAGCTACTCCTACCAGCTCCATGTCCTTTTGTAAGGCTACTCCGTCTGCAAGTCTTTGTCCTATTACTCCATAACCTACAACTCCTACTTTTACCATGATGAATCCCCCCTGATATTATTGTTATTATGCTTTTCAGCAGGTTCAATTTGTGTTTTGCTACTTAAGATCAAAGGTTGAATAACATATCCATTCAACCTTTGATCTAGTACATACTATTCTATTGAGTTCAATCTAATGCAAACTATTTATGCACTTATTTGTTTACCATTACGTTTGAAAAAACATTGTGCATAAAACGCCAAAGAGTCCCATTTGCAATCGTTATTGCAAATGGGACTCTTTGTACCTACTATGTAAGACCTAGCCAAGCTCAGGCCATTTTTCAGTAACTTCAAGGATAAAGCAGACTAATGCGACAGTACGAGGAACTGCGGTCTTTAGGTCAACCGATTCATGATCAGTATGCTCATCATAATTTTCTACACCTAATGCATCAATTGTAGGAATGTATTTGGCAGCGCGATTTCCATCCGTAAGTCCACCAGCTATCCATTCAACAACATCTGCATTATACTCGCGTTTTACTATATTTTTAAACATATCAACTAGTTTTTGTGCCTGTGGTGTTTTTTCCATTGGACCCGTTTTAATGCCACCGGTCACAGTAACTTTAGTTCCTGGAACTACTATTTTATTCGGAAGATCTTTAATTTCTCGATCAAGGCGTTCTTGTTCGGCAACACTGAAACAACGAACATTAATTTTAGCAAAGGCATCTTTTGGAATCGAGTTAATTTTTTGATTGCTTGAACCAATTACACCCACATTAATCGTATTCTCCGGAATAAATTGGCCATGATCCTGAATACCTTTTTCTTTTAGTTTCTCCATGGTAAGACTTCTAGGGTCACCCGGTAGTGGACTGGCCATTTTATATAACAAACTAATTTGATTTCCGAGTTCCATGATAGCATTTGCTGAGGTCTGAGAAGCGTTACCATGATGTCCGGCAATTCCCTCAACCTGAATTTCATAATTAGCACTGCCTTTGCGCTGGGTTACAATGCCCCAATTAGGACGAGCAGTATCCATTATAATACACATATCTACTTGTTGAGCAAGTTCTGCAACAATCTCTTCAGCAGTTGGTGAACCACCTTCTTCTTCACCATTGTAGTAGAGGATAATTTCTTTGAAATTATCATAGCTTAAATCCTTAAGAGCCTGCATAGAATAAATTGTTTGAACAACAGTAGCTTTATCATCCCCTACGCCAGGTCCATAAGCAAACATATTTTCATCTATTCTAAAAGGACGTTTTTGCGCTTCCCCTTTATCAAAAACAGTATCAACATGGGCAATCAGCAATAACCGTAAGGAACCTTTTCCTTTGAAACGAACAATAGTATGAGTAGCCCTTGGATTTTTACGATACTCTACGCTAGCTCCCATTGCTTGCAATTTTTCTCCAACAAGTTTTGCAACAACATCTGTTCCTTCTGCATCACCATTACCTGAATCAATGTTGGTCAATTTCTCTAATTCATTAATAAAATCTGGCAAATAGCCGCCAACAACTTCTTTCACCTTTTTACTATCTATCATACAAATCCCTCCATAGTTACGATTTATTCAACAAATCTAATGTTTTATAATCCCCTTAGTATTCTATCATGGTTGAATCGCAATTTGAATATACTCCGCCCCTCTGGTTTTAAATTAATACAATAATCAGCCTTTTATCAAAATTATTCTAACTAAATTACTACCACGTTTTAACATCAAGTCCTTTTGACAAATACATCGCGAGAAAATTTTAGTTTGTCATACTCCCAAAAGAGGGATTATTCAGAATATGTCTAATTAAATAGTGTATGGATTGTCTCTTGCATGAAAACAATATGGGTTACTTTATTTTTCTACCTATTCTTTCACAGTAAGGAATTAAGGAAGATTCGGTATGGATATAGGCAACCTGAAAGAAATTATGTCAAGGTTTGGGCATTACCAAAATAAAGGCTGACAAAAAGTCAGTTAAAGAAGGGAGAGGAAACGTTGAGGTCAAACCTTGTTGTGTGACCAAGTGAAATCATCTTTAGCAATAATATATTTTTCATAGAAAAAAGGAGGTACATCGTTGAATATTGTTATTTCATTAATCGTCACTTTTTGGGTAGGTTTTCTTATTGTCAAAAAGTATAAACCGCAACCTGTTCTATTCATGGCTGGACTAATTCTTATGTTTGCGGCAGTTGCCCTTGGACTCGGAAAAATTCTGCCAGTGAAAGACAGTACTGGATTAGTTCTCTTTGACGCCTTCGAATTTATCAAGCAGACTTTTAGTTCCCGTGCTGCGGGTCTGGGTCTTAACATCATGGCTGTAGGCGGTTTCGCCCGTTATATGGATCACATCGGAGCCAGTAAAGCTCTTGTTAAACTGACAATCAAACCGTTACTAGCACTTAAATCTCCTTATATTGTTATGTCCGGTGCTTGGGTCGTGGGGATGCTCTTAGGCCTATGCATCAACAGCGCCTCTGGCTTGGCGATGCTACTTATGGTTACCATGTTCCCCGTTCTCATCAGTCTTGGGGTCAGTCGTTTGTCCGCTACTGCGGTTATTGCAACTACCCTTTGCCTAGACTGGAGTCCCAGTGATACAGGAACAATTTTGTCTGCTGTCACTGCCGGAATTGATCCGGTAATCTACTGGACCAACTACCAGCTTCCTATAGCAGCAGTTGTAATTCCAGTGGTCGCAGTCCTCCACTTTGTTGTACAGAAATGGTTTGACAAACGTGAAGGTCATGTGGTTCAAGTTACGGCACTTGCCACATCTGAAACGGATGAGAATTTGCCACCAATGATTTATGCAATACTGCCTGCTCTGCCTCTAGCCTTAATTTTGGCTTTTAGCAGCCTTTGGATTACTTGGATTAAAATGGATATTATAAAAGCCATGTTTATTGGCGTAGCTGTCGGCATGATTTTCGAATATATCCGTCATCGCGACGGAAAGAAAGTTCTCGGAGATATCCAATCTTTCTTTGATGGCCTTGGCATGCAAATGGCCAATGTTATCACATTAATCGTAGCCGGTGAAACCTTTGCTAAAGGTCTCACTACCATCGGCACCATTGATGCGATTATCGCTTCGGCTCAAAGTTCAGGCTTCGGTGCTATAGGTATGATTCTTGTTATGATTAGCATCATTGCCATTGCATCCGTAGTTATGGGTTCGGGTAATGCACCGTTTTTCGCCTTTGCTGCATTAACTCCCACCGTTGCCGCTAAAATGTCTATTGCGCCAGTGGTTATGCTCTTACCTATGCACTTTGCAGCAAGTGCCGCCCGCACAATGTCACCAATAACAGCAGTTATCGTAGTTGCTTCCAGTATGGGTAACGTCTCACCCTTTGATGTGGTGAAACGAACCGCTATCCCCATGATCGGTGCCCTAATCACTCTGGTTGCTGCGAATTTCTTCTTCTTTTACCAGTAAAAAATATATAATAAAAATAAGGCGTCCTCAGGACGCCTTATTTTTATTATATATACCAATATTACACTCTTTAGGATAACACCTAAAAGGATTTGACTATAAACCCTCTCAGGTGCTAGGGTATACTTCCGAACTTAAATCGAGACTAATAGAAAGCTAAAATAATAATGACTGCATAACTTTAAGTGACTTCATTTGTCTAGATGTCAAGATTTCATCTCCACGAGGGTGCCCTACAAGCATAGGAGATTGTGGGTCATGCAGATGCATATTCCTGCGCACCATGTTCTCACTTGTAGTGGCATAACAATAGGCACAGCTGTGGGAACAGCTGTCATAGGCTCCAATATCAATACTTTCGATGCAGCTGCAGGCCGGACGTTGATTGGGATCTTTTTTCCCATGAAGCGGATATCCTATTATATTCTCAATTCTATTGAGGTCAATACAAGATGCGTGAAGAACGCCACATGGACTGAGGTCTATGCTCTCGGCACAGGTTTCTAGCACTAGATTATGGGTTTTCGCAATCTGGAAAAATCCCAGTGCAAATCGGTTCATTTCCAAATTATTTACTTCGTAATCCACAATACCCTTTGTGCTCTTCTGGACATTCTTGTATAAGTCAATGAAGCTGAAAATACAATTGTTCGTATAATCACCAAGAATATTGCACATTTTGCTAAAAGCATCCAGATGATACTCCACTGAGAATTCTTTGCTAGCGATTACAGGATCATATCTCCAGACGAAACGATGTTTTCCAATTTTGTCGCTTAATTTCTTAAAAGTTTCCAGGATTTCAGATTTTCCTGGCAGTCCTTTTTCCACATGTTGACCATATGGTGTGATCGTAAACTGAAAGTAATACGGATAACCCATCTTGTCGATAGTCTCTAATTTGTTCAGCATTGGCTTAGGATTTTTTGTCCAGAATACAATACAGTCAACAACATCAGTGTTTAGGGCAACTTTGGCAATATGATTCGGATTTCGCGGGTTTCTAACATAGACAAAACCTTCTTTCAAACGATTGATAAACCATTCACAAAAAAAGGCAGGAATATCAGTTCGTCTGCTGGCACTTATAATCATCCCTTACCACCACTACTTTGCTTTCGATATTCTTTCGGAGTTAGACCGACTTGTTTTTTGAAGAATTCATAAAAAGTCGAGAGGCTGCCAAATCCGCATGACAATGCAATGTTCAATATATTTGTATCCGTAGTTAAAAGCATCTGCCTTGCCTTTTCCACACGTAATTTATTAATGTATTCTACAGGGGTCAAATCAAATTGCTGACGAAACAAATGTATTAAATGATTTTGACTGACACCTAACTCTCTGATTTCAGCTTTGAGCTTATACCGGTCAGCAAAACAGCTGTCAAAAATGTACTTTGCTTTTTCAGTCAAGTCTCGTATTGGCTTAAACTCGATCAAATCCGGTCTGCATCTTTTGCAGGGACGTAATCCATAAGCATAAGCCTCTTTGACCTCATCAAAAAACTCAACATTATTTCTCCCTGGTTCTTTCGATTTACACGATGGTCGGCAAAAGATGCCTGTTGTTTTCACACCGTAGAAGAACACGCCATCATATGAATTGTCACAATGAACAACTGCGTTCCACTTTTCATCTTTAGTTAGTGCCATAGGGCTACCTCCATCGCTTAATTACTGTATAGCTTATTTATTATAATTATATTAAAATTTCCCCTTCATATCTTACGGTATTTGATTTTGTAATTTTATATACTTTAGCCTATTGTTGCCCTAGTAGCAATCATGCTGTCACCGTCATTTGATCATAATGACAATTTCCATAAATAAATAGAAGCAACTGAACCGTAAGGAGA
Organism: Pelosinus sp.; assembly: GCA_029239675.1. GTDB lineage: Bacteria > Bacillota > Negativicutes > DSM-13327 > DSM-13327 > Pelosinus. The sequence goes on from JARBUM010000014.1 coordinate 31,938, forward strand.
ATATTGTCTTTTATATTTTTCAAACTGTCCCTTTGTAATTTCCGGGAGGTCATATAGGTTCATCATGCCCCGCCTTATCGCAAGATCTCCCCAGCTAACAACATCAGGACGTTCCATGGAATTAAGAAGCAGCATTTCCGCTGTCCAAACACCAATACCGCGAAGTTTCGATAAACGTCTAATAATCTCTGCATCCGACAACTCATAAAGTCCCAGAAGGTCAAAATCACCACGAATTATAGTTTCGCTAAGACTCCTAATGTAACCGGCCTTCCGCGTAGATAGTCCGCATTGCTGGATTGCTTCCACGGTTGCAGACGCAACGTTCTGTGGGGTAATTTCACTAAAACAGTCCTGCATTCTATTCCAAATCGTATGCACAGCCTTGACAGAAATTTGCTGTCCGACAATAGTGTATATAAGAGCAGTAAACAAATCGGGGATTACTTCACGCTCAACCTTTCCCAATTGCGTTATCCTCGCGCCAAGTATTTGATCCACACTTTTCAGATAATCTATTTCTGTTTGGCTATAGTCAAAAAATTTTGTTTTTACAATTCCCATACTAACTCTCCAAATTCAGCAGATGTTCTTTAATTTCGAGCCCTCCAGCATAACCGACCAGTTTCCCATTTACACCCACGACGCGATGGCAAGGGACAAAAACCAAAATTGGATTTTTGTTGTTAGCCATGCCGACTGCACGAGAAGCCTTTGGCCGACCAATACTTTTTGCAATTTGCCCATAGCTCCGCGTTTCCCCATACAGAATTTCTTGCAACGCTGTCCAAACATCCTGCTGAAATCTGGTACCCTCAGGAGCGAGAGGAAGTTTGAAGAATTTACGCTTCCCTCCAAGATACTCCTTTAGCTGTGCACCTGCTTCTTTAAGCAAGGCCGTTTCTTTAATAGTAGCATCTTGGGGAGGGACTTTTCCACTGAAATACAAATTGGTAATCTCAGTTCCGTTTTCTGCGATCCCAATTTCCCCTATGTCCGTTTGATAAAAAAATATATTCTTCATTACAGCTCCCTCCTATATTCTTATTCGTTGTACCTTTCCATCTATCTTTATTTTACGATAAATAGCGACAGTTTGTCTTTCGGAATATCACTTTTCAATTCTGCTTATAAAGAAGACTTGCAATACGTAGCCTCCTTCCCTTGTCTTATATAGGAGTGAAGAAACAGGGAAACTTTTTGTACAAATTGGGCAGGATTTTTAAATTATATAGTAAATAAAGCTAGTATCAAATAAGATTTATAGCCTTTGTAAACTCCACAATATAACTCGTGGTAACTGCCCCTGTAATTCTGCAGAGAGTATTTATGTATAGGGTGTAAAACATACAAAGGAGTGTTATTATGAAATGTAAAGCCTGTGTTCTTACTTTAGCTGCAGCCACACTTTTGACCGGCTGCAGTGCCAAGTCAACTCCTAGTCAAAATAAGGCACCGGAGTCTACAGTAACTCAAGTAGCAACAGCGTGGAACTCGGATGGAGTAATTTCTGCTGGGGAATACGCAACTACGAAAATGATTGGTGAACTTGAAGTATTCACAAGGCTAGATGGAGATACTGTGATGTTTGCCATGAAGGCTCATACTACTGGATGGATGTCCTTGGGAATTGATCCGGAAGATAAAATGAAGGGTGCTGACATATGGATGTGTTATATCAAGGATGGCAAGGCTGCAGTCGTTGATATGTACAGCACAGGCCCTTATGGACCTCATCCTGCCGATGAACAGCAAGGTGGTAAATCGGATATCACAATGATTAGTAGCACACAACAGGATGGTGTTACCATTGTGGAATTTAAACGCAAACTTAATACCGGTGATAGTAAAGATAAGCCATTGAAACTCGGTGAAAATAAAGTAATGTGGGGTATTGGCGATAGTAACGAGATTAATCTGAAACATAGTCGTAGAGGCTATGGTACGCTAGAATTAAAATAGGTGGGTGAAATGGATTACAATATCGCCTTATCTATAGGTAAAATTAGCTTTATATTAGTATTGATCGCCCCCCTTTATTCTGTGTTAAGAACATTGTTTACGGTAAGCATCTCTCATGGGATAAGCCCCAATATAGCGAAGCTACTCCGCAGTTCAGTAATGTACACTCGAATCACTCATCCTTACCTTGGTGCTTTCATCCCATTTTGCGCCCTCTATCATATTTATGTAATGTGGCTGAGCCACGTAATTGGGCTAAAGGTGTTACTGGGTATCTTACTCGCATTTGGCTTGTTTTCCATGGTGGGTCTTGGCATCATGTTGAAGTCTCAGCCAGCTAATTTTCATTTGCGCAAAGCACACCGCGTCAGTGCCTTGCTCATCATCACATTAGCAATCCTTCATCGCATTGCATAAGTATTGGTAAATATTCTTTAATACTCTCAAATTAAAAAATCACTATTTATTTTCAAAGAATAAATAGTGGTTTTTTTAATTTTAAGGAAATTTTATTCTAATTAGCGAGGCGACCTGCAATCTTGAGTATTTTTATGACTATACCTCTCTTTTCACGTAAATAATAGATACTAGGAAGCATTTTACAAGGGAGATATATAATGAACTTTTTAGATGGAAACAAAGAAATTTCTATCTCAATAGTATGTCTTGTGACTGCAATAATCGGCAGTTATTTCATTTTGCGACTCGATTGGAAGCGATATGGTCTTTTATATCTACTAGCAGGAATTATCGGCAATATGCTCTGCTATCTCTTTGTCGAGGTAGGTTTCTATTCCTTTCCCTATATCTTTCTACCTATTATGAAAATTCCACTAATCTCGATTCTGATGGCTTTTTCTTATCTCGTGATATTAGGCGTAAGATATAGCCCGACGAACTGGGTTTACAAGATAGCCTTCTACGGGGTAATCGTTAACATGGGTGTATTATTTGAAACCGTGCTAAAAAATATGACAACTCTAATACGCTATGATTTTGAGTGGGATCTTTGGGACTCTTATACTACATGGTGGGGTTTCTTTATCCTCATGGAATGGATTGGCGGAAAAATTATACCATCCCATTTGCGAAAACCGTTAGCAATTGATGCTTTTCGATTCGGCAATTGGTTCTGGTTCGTAATTCATATCGTGGCAATGTTCACTATATTTTTAGCAGGTTTACATTTAGGATTAATTATAAAATATCAGAAGTAAAAAAACATCATGCTAAATATGATGGATGCTTTTTTACTTCTGATATTGATTTAGCAGAGGCATATCATTTTTGCATTCATCTATTAGATCTGCCAAAATCACTATTTATCTTTTAATATCAATAGTGATTCTAGATACCCAATATCTTTGTCGAAACGAATGACACTCCCAAGAGAGGATTCTAATGTAAAGATACTTTAGGCATTCATTTCAGTATAAAGGCCGATTTAAAACTTAATTGTTCTGGAACTACCCTTCATGTTGTGAAATATCGCTTCTGCATTCTCAATATAAAATACTTCAAAAATTGAATCGTCAACACTGTACATGTTACTAAGAAAAGGTGCAGAATTGAATGCCGCTTGCTTAGATTGCTTGTTAGTGTTGAAAACAGCCTTGCCTTTTAAACGTAACCACTCACCATCTTTGGAAGTTGTGGACACTTCAAACTGAGGATTTGCTTTGAGTTGCTTGTATACATCTTTTTGATTACTAGTACAAAAATGCAGCTTGTCTTTATAATTCATAACGAATCCGAAAGGGCGTACTTTAGGTATATTACCGTCAACGGTGGCAAGGTAAAACGTTGGGTTATCTGTCAGAAATTTAAGAACCTCATTCATAATAGTTACTCCCTTATCTTTTTATTTATTATATTATTATACTATCACAAAATAGTATGCAGCGTAATTTGTAAAATTCAGATAAACAACAACCACTTAGCACCGGTGGTTTTTGATCTGATAAAAAAACCTCAGACAATTTTCCAACCTCACACTTCATATGCAAGGTCTCTACGCTATAACTATTTACTATAAAATATAAATTCCCGCACGTTTTACAAGATTTATGTGCCGAAACCGATGATCACTCTCCACGAATATCCTAAATGCTATAGTAAATATCTCTGCTCTTCCCTTAGTAAGGGATAACTTATTTTGAAGTTGCTATTATCCAATCCTTCGTTCTAGGTGGGAAAAGGGCTGGTATACATTATGTAAGAGAGGGGAAGCTATTTATACTAGCCTATTCAAGGGAAGACAACTGATTGATTTGTATTCCCTCTCTCAGCAAGGCAGAGAGAGGGAAAATCCTGGATATAATACTACATTGAAAAGAATATAATTACTCATTATTCTTTTGACTTTATTGCCAAGGAGAATTAGTGATGAGCGACAGCTACACTCCACGCAGAAAGAGGTTAGACCTATCAAGATTCGATACTATGCAAATGCATGTTCGGCATCCATTGATAGCCCTATGGTGGGCAGCATCATTTGCTGGTTTTGGACAGATGATGGCAGGCAGTTATGTAAAAGGTTACCTGCTGGTGATTTTGGAAATCTTCATTAATATGCAAGCGCATTTAAATCTGGCAATCGTCTATTCATTCACTGGTCATTTCGAAATGGCTAAAGCGGCTTTGAATACTAGATGGCTTCTAGGCTATGTTCTCGTTTATATTTACGGTATATGGGATTCTTACAACCTTACCGTGAACACCAATAAGTTGGCAGTGCTTGCCTCCAGAGAAAAAGCTCCCATTGATGTATTCAAAATGATACCATTCAGCATTAACTACCTAGACAAAAGGGTCCCTTGGGTTAGCGTCTTCTGGAGCTTTGTGCTGCCGGGATTAGGACATATGTATGTACTTAGAATGGTTACCGGCTATTTCTTAATCCTCTTTTGGTTTCTCTGTGCCTACTATTCGAGAATATTCGAGGTCCTGCATTTTACATTAATGGGGGAATTCAGGCAAGCTATAGCTGTCGCTGATTTCCAGTGGTTATTATTCATGCCTTCGATTTACGGATATTCAGCTTACGAAGCCTATTCGTCTACAGTAGAATTAAATAAAATATTTGATATAGAACTGCGTGAATTTCTCCAGAAAAGATATCAATTGTTTGCTCTTGAACTTCCTATCTCAAAAACGGAGGAGTCGACAGAAGTGTTAATAACAGCAACCTTTGACCATTCACAATTTGTTGAACTGGCAGTAACGGAGTTAGAAGAGAAAGGTATTACCAAAGAAAAGATATTAGCGATCCCTCTTGTACAGGAGCATAAGGACTTTGCAATTTTAGATACCATCCATCGAGCAGATGGGGTAAGTATATTCGATACTGCCTCAGTGTTTGCTACCGCAGGCATGACCCTAGGGGTAATCTATGGCTTTATCTGGTACTGGGGTCCAATAATCTGGGGACTAATTGGGTTATTTATAGGAGCAACTATGGGATTTACGTTGGATTATCTATTAACAAAGAGAAAGGTGTCTGCTCAGAGAAAGGCTAAGGTATCTGAACTGGTGTTAATCATCAGCTGCGATAAAACGCAAGGTGATTTGGTGGAGAAAGTTCTGCGTAATAATACTGCTTTCGGCGTTGGTGTAGTGAAGTTTTAATGGCGCGTAACCTTCTAAGTGGCATCAAATACTGCTAGGTCCAAAAAATAAGCACGATTTGTCATTTTACTGACAAATCGTGCTTACTTATACATAATTGAAATTATTCCGGATTCACTTCAGGTATATCCTGATTGTAAGTCTTTGTATCAATCTCATTCATTATTCGACTAGTAGCAACGCCGGCGATCATGGCACCGCTTACGTTCAGCGCAGTTCTTCCCATATCAATTAATGGTTCAATGGCTATCAGCAAACCAACGATCCCCACTGGCAAGCCCATGGTAGAAAGCACGATCAAGGCTGCAAAGGTTGCACCGCCCCCAACACCAGCAATTCCAAAAGAACCGATAGCGACAATAATCACAAGCTTAACCAAGAAGGCGAGATCAAGAGGGTTAATTCCCACTGTAGGAGCAACCATCACTGCCAGCATTGCTGGGTATATACCAGCGCAACCATTCTGTCCAATGCTTACTCCGAAAGAGGCTGACAAATTTGCATAACCTGAAGGAACTCCTAACTTATTAATCAGTGCTTCGATCGTGAGCGGAAGCGTTCCCGCACTCGTCCGGGATGTAAATGCAAAAACCAGTACAGGTATGACCTTTTTGACATAAGTAATAGGATTGAATCCCATCAAAAAGAGTATTATCAAATGTACTATAAACATAATGATAAGTGCTACATAAGAAGCAATTACAAATTGAATTAATTTATAAATATCAGCATAATTACTGGTAGACACAAATTTAGTCATCAACGCCAACACTCCATAGGGCGTCAATATCAATACAAAATCTACAAGTTTCATCACGATATCATTTGCTGTCTGAACTGCCTTCACGAAAAATTCCGCTGATTGCGGTTTCGTTTTTTTAATACCCAATACGGCAATACCAATCAGTGTTGAGAAGAAAACTACTGATAATGTATCCGCACTACCTTGACCTGTCATAGCATAAAAAGGATTTGTCGGAATGATTTCTATCAACTGCTGTTGCACAGGTTTAGTCTTAAACGAAGTAAATTTTCCTTCGACGTTTTTCGTAGCACCTAGCTCAGCCTCGCCTACCTGCAACCCATCCGCCGTCAAATGGAAGGCTAAGGAAGAGCCTGCTCCTATCACACCCGCAATGGCAGTGGTGAATAACAGTATGCCGATGATCAGTCCTCCCACTCTACTAAGGATTCTGATATCCTTAAGATTCGTGATAGCTGATGTAATTGATACGATAATTAGGGGCATAACAATCATCTTGAGCAACCGTACATAGCCCGATCCTATTACATCAAACCAACTATTTGATTGTTTGATGACATCTGTTGAACCACCAAAAATAGTCTGCAATACACCGCCAAATATAACGCCAAAAATAAGTCCTGTCATGACTCTTATCCCAAAACTCATACGCTTACGTTGCATATGATATAAAATATACACGATTCCAAGCATTGCTACGATATTAATGCTTACTGCTAGATAATTACTCATATTTCTCCTACCTTCCGTAAATAAATTCATTCCTAAGGTTAAATTAGATTTCACAATGGCCTTTTAAAATACTATTGTTGATACATATCTTTCATGCATAGATAACAATTAATTTGCTGCTTTGCCCTTAAGTTATCTACCTTCTTCGTAAAAAGAAAAATAAAAAGGCCAAGGAAACGCCTGAGCGTTTTTTCCTTAGCCTTCAGTTTACTGATCAGCCAATACATATTTTACTTACGTAGTATAACATAATCTTTTATCTGTGCCAATATTTTTAGGGCAATTTTTATGTTTAACTTCACAATCTATAAATCAGTCCCTTTCCCCATTGCGCTCGAAAACATCTACGAAACATAATTCTCGACTAATCCGATTCAAATTGAATTTCTTAAGTTTAGTTCTTATTAGCATCTTTATCATTCTCTTTCACCTCAGGCAAATGTTTGGCTGTTGGTTGAGGTATAGGAAAAAAATTTTTGGAGGATGAAAAATGAGTCGAGTTTACTTGAACTGTTTTTTCGACTATTTGAATTGTTACCCTAGACGTAATAGCCACTGCCATCACAAGAAAGAAAAAATAGATGAAGTTCCAGTTATAGTAAGCTTTTATACCAAAAAACTGAAATCCTGGTGATATTCCAAAACTAAAGAATAAAGCCGCTAACGTCGACCATATAAGATATTTTGACCAGGAAGAACCATATTGCTGGGCAAACATGAGCAGAATAGGAACGACTGTAAAGTCTATAGGAAAAACTCCTGGGACAATTGGAAATAACCTTATATTGTGTTGCCAAAGGCCCATAGAAAAGCCTACGATATCGATAAACACTGCCTGTACAGCTACAAAGGAACCAAAAAGAAGAATTTCAAATGTTCTAGCTTTATCTAGTAGTTTTAACCATATTGCATAAAAGGCCACTAACAGGACCAGCGACCCCCACCATTCATATGAAAAAAGTTCCTCCGTAATATAGCGAGCCCATGTTACATCCCAAATTTGAAGTTGAAGTTGGTGAAACAGTTCATTAGAATTCATAATACACCTCCATAAAATAGTTTGTGTAATTATTACCTTCAGCATGCGCTGGATATGATAAATATAAATCATCCAGCCCCTTTAGAAATCCTACATTGGCTACAAGATAATCCCATAAAACAAAACCTCCACTTAGTATGTCTATTACATACTAGGTGGAGGATATCATCTTAGGAAAGCTGCTATTTTAGTAGCTTCTCAATATCGGTTTTCATACTCAACGGTGCAGTGGTTGGTTCATAACGTCCTATCACATTCCCTTCCCGGTCAATCAGAAATTTGGTAAAATTCCATTTAACACCATTTCCTTCAAGAATTTCTGGAAACTTTTCTTGCAAAATCCCCTGTAATTTTCCACCAATGGGATGATTCAGATCAAAACCCTTGAATGGTGCTTTCTCAGTCAAATAGTTAAATAAGGGATGGGCACTTTTCCCACGAACATCCATCTTTTCAAAGAGGGGAAATGTAACTCCATAATTAATTTGACAAAAAGTTTGTACTTCTGTGTTACTTCCTGGCTCTTGCTCTGCAAATTGATTACTCGGAAAACCCAGAACCACCAGACCTTGTTCCTGATACATTTTATAAAGTTTTTGCAATTCTTCATATTGAGGAGTAAAGCCACATTTACTAGCCGTATTAGTAATTAATAAAATCTTACCTTTATAATCTGCTAGCGATACTTCTTTTCCATCAATAGACTTCACTTTAAAATCATAAATACTCATATCTATCTACTCCCTTTGCCTATACCTTAATTTTCCTATAGTATAAATCCAAAATCATCTTACTATACAGATTCTGCCGATTCCCTATCCCAAAATGATTATCTAAGATGAAATATGCACTGTTTATGAAAGGTATTATGCCCTATAGTCAGTAACTGCAGGGCATCTACTTATTATTGGATTCTCAACAATCTCCGCAGGGCTTATTGTAATCTACCATAACTCCCACACCAAAGTGAACATATACATCTGGATAATCTGTAAGAGGCATCCAATAACCGATAATCGTTTTTCCTCCAACTTCGCTTTTCGAGTATGTTGTTTGTTTTGTTGCTATAGCCTGATTAGCCAAGCAACCTTTATGCCGCTCTGGTCCACCCAACTCTGAGCACTTTACTCCTACTACTCCCCCAACTTTACTACAGGCAACATTTACAGCCAATATCTCGCGATTTTTATGTATCAGCATAACTGCCTCGGGGAAATTATCCCACATCATATGAAAAGCTTCTATTACTTTTGCATCCATTATTTTTATCCCCCTACTATTTTGATTCCTGAATATACTCTCTATCACTTTATTTCCAAAACTACTTTCTTACGATTTTACAATTGTCTCCTCCCCTTCATTTTCCCCAATTATCTCCTGTCCATCCTTGTTCTGTGACGTATGGCATTTGTCAAAAGCGTGTCCATGCTTACCATATCCTCGAGTTCCGAAAAGCAATCGGCTTAAAACAACTAGGCCAGCTCCTTGCCAAAAAGTAATTTCCTTTAATCCAAATATATCAGGCATTAAAAAATTCCATAACAGCATGACAAAATAGCCAAAAATAAAACCAAAAGCAATTGCCATTCCTATACCTGCCAAAACATGAATTACAATAAGTTTTCCTTTTGATTTACATGGAATATAATTAGCATTCATATGCAAAACCTCCTCATACTACATCTTTAAGTAACATTTTCAATACCTTCGTCGCTCTACTTTTTCGAGACAATAACGTCCCTATAGGCTCTCCCCATTTTGCAGATAGTTCTTTAAAGGTATATCCTTCTATTTCCGTAGCAATCCATACTGCCCGTTGCTTTGGTTCAAGCTTCATAATTGCGGCCCGAAGTTGCTCCCGTAATTCTTCTTTCTGTAACTTCATTTCAATGTCTGCATGAGTGTCCATGAGCATTTCTAGAACAGCTACACCTGAAACCCCATCAATTTTATCTAATGAAATCTGCCTAGAGGAATTCCTGCGATGATCTGTCATTCTATTTTTTATGGAGCGATACATATATGCAAGGACGTTTTCTATATGATACTGAATATCTACTTTGTTATATACATTAAATATCACGTCAGCCACGATATCTTCAGCATCCATATCTGAGATATCTGTCATCTTACGTTTTACATATTGTAAAAACCGATTCCGCTCATTAACAATGATGTCGATTATATCCTTTTGTTGATCATACATAACATTTGAATTCCCCTCACACCTATAACCCAATGCATTTAAAATGCGCTCATTCTTTTATCAGCTAATTTTCTTCTACTATTAATGACGAGATAATCCCCAGTTTATTGCATGGAAGATGCATTTTTTTATTTTACCATGAATTTACTGAGCCTCTTTAGCAACGAGCTGGACTCTCATCAACCCCCTACAAAGTAAAAAAGCCACAAAATTTGTGGCCTCATAAGTATACATGTCAACTATTTATATCTTTTTAACAAACTCAGATTTCAATTTCATCGCTCCAAAACCGTCAATATGGCAATCAATATCATGATCTCCATCAACCAAGCGTATGTTTTTTACCTTTGTGCCTATTTTTATGGATGATGAACTTCCCTTTACTTTAAGGTCCTTGATTACTGATACTGAATCACCATCGCTTAAGACATTTCCATTGGCATCTTTGATAATCTTTTTTTCTTCACTATTTTCGGTCTCTGATCCTAAAGTCCACTCATGGGCACATTCTGGACAAACCAGAAGATTTCCGTCTTCATAAGTGTATTCTGAATTACATTTTGGACAATTTGGCAAAGTAGGCATAATTTCATTTTCTCCATTCATTATTGTTAATTTCTAATATATAAGGATTATTTCCAATTTCCTTTTAACAACTTCGTAAGAATAACAATTACGAACTTGAAATTTATAAGAAAAGACTTGGTTTCGACCAAGTCCTCAGACGAAGGTCGAAGCCTTAGTCGTTCTTACTTGGAATAGAGAAAGTGATATACTTTCTGATTCCGCAAAAAAAAGCATATAGGAACTCCCTATATGCTAATATACTACCATAGTTTTCTCGTATTGACAAACCTTCATAGGAGCTCTCCAGTGTTGTTCCTTTTATTGGTTCTTCTTTAGTCATATGCCACTGCCTCATATAAATTAAATTCCTTTCCATTGCCTATTCACTTTCATCTTAGGATAAACTATATTCAATTATTAGGAGGTGATGTTGTGGATAAGAATGTAATCGATGGCTCATATACCCGTTATCGAATGCCTACTGAAGAAGACCTAGTTAATGGGAATATCCAGAAAGAAGCACCTGACGAAAGTAATAAAAAAAGTAGCATATCGGAATCCTATGTCATAAAACATAATACGGTAAAGTAATCAACGTTAGCTCTCCTTAGGAGAGCTTTTTTAATAGGATAAGCAGGACTTACGATTCCACGTTAGAAATAATCTGCAAACCAAGTTTTATTGTTGGGAATAATTTTTTCTAGATAGGCAATCGCTTCATCTGATCCTTCAATTCTTCCCATATCCCTAAGAACTGTTGGCCTTTTGTAACTTAGCATCATAGTAGTAAAGGTTTGAATATCTAAATTGACTTCAAGTTTTTGAACTGAATCATCTATCCTGATGTTTGCATTTTCATCTAATACTACAGAAAAAACACCGCAGTTCCACTCAATAAGTGGATCGGAGATATGAAATGATATTCCTTTGTTTTTTTCATTCGGTTTTACATCTGCAAAAGGAAATTGATTCATAAAGCTTTTTACATCGACAACACGAGCCATAATATAGGGGGAAATCTTTTCTTCCAATTCGCCTTCTGCAAATAAAAATGACATAGGTTCATTTGAGAATGTAGTTCCTTTAACAGAATAAACCATAGAAAAATGAGCCCGGATAAAAATCCAAATTCCCTTTCTTGCATCTTCATTAACAAATACCATTTCCCGCACAAAAAATGTTTCATTTTCTACTTTATAGTATACATATCCTGCCGGTAAATCATTTAAATCATAGTAAATAGCAACAGATAAGTCTTGTTTTTCCCAACGAAAATGCTCTTCCCAAGCAATATCATTTCTTAACATAGCAACGTTATTCTTATGAGAAAAGACTGAGTAAATCTTTTGTATATCTGGGTGATTAATATCAACACGGACGGTATGGCCTGATGCATTGTAAGACTTCGGCAATTGTGTATCTTTAATCGTATAATTAATTATATCAGATACAATTTCCCATCCTTTTTTCTTATAATAGGAAACTGAATAAGGATAAAGATAGGATATGGTTTGTCCTTTATTTCTCATATTTTTTAGAGCTTCTTTCATTAATGAATGCATTAGGCCATAGCCTGCATATTCTGGATACGTTCCTACTCCAGTAATCCCGCCCATTTTGTAAGGCTTGCCGTGAATATTCACACTAAATGGATAAACCATCAATTGGGAAATTAATTTTTCACCATCAAACCAACCAATTATATCGCATGATTTCATGAGAGGCCTTTTCCAGCTAATAATATTTTTATCGCCAAATTTAGTGATATCATTATTAGTTACTTGAAAAACATAATTCATAAGGTCATTGAATTGTTCGAAATGTCTAATATCAACTTTTCTGATTTCAAACTTATCTTTAATACTTTCATTATCCATAAAATGGCCTCATTTCATCTACTTTTTAATAAGCCAAAGAGGATTATCAATATATATTTGTGGAATAGCACATCTCAATCTAATAATCAAAAATAGTTTAAACTTTAGATTTTCTGGCTTTACATCCCGCCTAAGAAATAGGTGGGTAAAGGGCAATTATATAGCATAATGATCTTCAAAAAGAATCGTGTATATTATTGTCCTAACCTTTGGCGGATATGCATAAAGCCTGGAAAAAATATTTCTCTTGTCTTCCTAGCTCTTTATCGTAGATGAATTGAGACCCCTACGTAAGTAGGACAGCACCGCCGTCTTGGTCTAGGATACATCCCTCCCTATTTAATGAGTCGGATAATCATCACTTGGACTCACGTGAGCGAATTATTTAAAACCAGATAAAGGTTTTTATTTATTTTTGCCGAATATTCTAACAATTAAGAAAGGAAGTGTTACTACGGATACTAAGGAACTACAGCTATTAAAATCTTTTCATCATAAAATAGAACAGAATGCCTTTGATGAAAAGGATATTTATTCTTTTTTTAATTTAATCAAGAAATTGGCGAAAAAAGATACCCCTACTTTTGAACTTGGTGATTTTATTGTGCAGAGGGAAAGATATAGAGGGTCTATTCATACCTATTTACTTGACGCAAAAGCAAAGCTAGATAAATCAGCAAAAGAGAAAACAGTATTGGCTATTGATCCCATTTACTCTTTTGATGAAATAGTCCACAATGTTAATGATATTATGATGCTACATAAATTGTCTGGCTTTAAAGAGGAAGTTATTTGTGGGATTGTTTTATGCATAATCTCTCTTTTGCATGGTGTGAAACTATTAAATAAAAAAGAACAACTTGGCCATTTGGTATTTTCTATTCAAAATGATCAAGTCATTTTATCAGGTGTCATACGTGGCAAAAATAAGCTAGATATAATTTTTCCAGTGATCGCAACTAAGAATATTTTTTGCCAAATAGCGAATCAAACCAATGAACCTACTTTATTTAATGACGGCGTTAAAGTCAAGAATGTCCATAATAAATTGATTGTTAACTTCAACTAAAAATGAGAGCAAATTATAGAACTCCTGCAAGAGGTTATCCCTAACTCTCTTACAGGAGTTCTTCCTGTTACAACAACATTTCTCCCAATCTCCTTAGGAACAATTCGCTCTGCAACTACTCACCGTCACCGCCAAGGAAACTGCCCAGACCACCAAGTATGGTGCCTCCTAGAACAGCCTTGCCAAGCACACTTCCTTCCTCTCGACCTCCGCCTCTCTGGGGCGCTGCTGCCAACATCCGCCCAGCCAATCGAGAAAAGGGCAGTGATTGTAACCAAATTTTTCCCGGCCCTTGTAAAACCGCAAAAAATAGTCCCTCGCCACCAAACAAAGCACTCTTAATGTTTCCCGCTTGCTGAATATCGAACTGAACACTAGGCTCAAAAGCTACAATACATCCAGTATCAACGTGTAATATTTCACCCGACTGGAGTTGACGCTCGACGATAGTACCACCGGCATGCATAAACGCGAGACCATCACCATCAAGTTTCTGCATGATAAACCCTTCACCGCCGAACAATCCTGTCATGATTTTACGTTGAAAATAAATTCCTACTGAAACACCTTTTGCTGCACATAAAAAACTATCTTTCTGACAAATTATCGTTCCTCCAAATTGAGATAGATGCATTGGTATGATGTTGCCGGGATAGGGTGCGCCGAAAGCGACTTTAGCTTTGTTATAACCACGGTGAGTAAAAACAGTCATAAACAAACTCTCGCCTGTCAGCAATCGTTTTCCCGCACCCACTAGCTTATCAAACAAGCCTCCTTGGCTACTTTTGGCTGATCCATCGCCAAAAATAGTATCCATTTCCACAGCGCTGTCTTTGTACATCATGGCTCCAGCTTCCGCAATCACACTTTCACCAGGATCAAGTTCCACTTCAACAAATTGCATCTCAGTGCCAAATATCTTATAGTCCACTTCATCAGAAGTACGAGTACGTAAATTTGGAGGAAGCACACTGCGTGCTGGCGGACCAGATACAGCAGATGATGCTGCCGCTAATTCAGCTATTTTTTCAATGGGAATCCACTCAGGAAATCCTTCCCTCCAAGCAAGACCATTAGAATTTTCTTTTGCATAGCTTCTTGCTTGAGTCGCAGTTAGCGGGCCAAATTGCTTTCCATCATAATCTAAGTACCACTCCATTTTTATTCCCCCTACTCTCCTATTTGCCTATTATTATATGGCAAAAAACATAAGGGAGCAAACTTCCTTACGAAATTTGCTCCTTTTTCCATCAACCCCGTTTTATAAATAGCTTGTAATAACTTTGATAAGTTCCTTCGTAGTATCCGCCCCGCTCAATTCAAGAGTTAGTGCTGTGCTTTTAGCTAACACTTGATTAATTACCGTTTTAAGACAGGAGGCAACAGTATGTTCACCAATATGCGACAAAAGGGACGTTCTGGAGTGGCCCCCAAAGCGTCCCTTATGCTACTATATCAGGTACCACAAAAAGTTCGGTAAGGGCGGGATGATAGCGCCGGTAGTGTAGAGTACTCAGCCTGTTCGGGGGAGTGCGCGTAGGGACTTGAAAGAACATCAAGAAGCCGCTCCATCACGCTGTAGTCTCCTTGTTTCACTGCGGCTTCTAATGCTGCTTCTACCCGATGGTTACGAGGGATTATCGCAGGATTGGCGCTGCGCATCAACTGCTGAGAGAAGGCTTTTGGTTCCTGCTGTCTACCTAGTCTCGCCTGCCACAGTTCATACCACTGAGCAAATTCTGTGGTGCCAAACAGTACTGCGTCCTCCGTTGTATCAAAAGTTAATGCGCGGAAGGTATTAGTGTAGTCCGCACGATACTTCTGCATCATATTGAGGAGGCTTTCAATAAGTGATTCATCCTGTATCTCTTCGTTAAATATTCCAAGTTTCGCTCTCATTCCCGCGAGCCAATTACAACGAAACAACTCATTAAAATCTGAAATTGCATCCTGGGCCAGTTTGACAGCCTGTTCCGCATCATCATGCAGTAGCGGCAATAGGGTTTCAGCAAATCGTGCAAGATTCCATCCGGCAATATACGGCTGATTGCCATAGGCATATCGGCCTTGAAGGTCAATAGAGCTGAACACCGTTGCCGGGTCATAGGCATCCATGAAAGCACAAGGCCCATAATCAATGGTCTCTCCACTAAGGGCCATGTTATCGGTGTTCATCACCCCGTGAATAAAGCCAACCAGCTGCCACTTGGCAATCAGTACAGCCTGACGCTTGATCACTTCCTGAAGTAGGAAAAGATAGCGGTTTGGAACAGCGTCAACGTCTGGAAAATGTCGTTGCAATGTATAATCAGCCAGGGTCCGGAGATCCGGAGCAGTGCCCCATTTTGAAACGTATTCAAAGGTGCCAACACGCAGATGACTGGCAGCCACGCGGGTCATAATTGCACCAGGCTGGTCGGCTTCGCGGATTACTGACTCACCGGTTGTCACCACTGCTAGGCTGCGTGTGGTAGCAATACCAAGAGCATGCATTGCTTCGCTGATGATGTATTCGCGCAGCATCGGTCCAAGTGCCGCTCGACCATCGCCCCGACGAGAGTATGGCGTTCTGCCAGAACCCTTGAGCTGAATATCAAACCGCGCGCCGTGGGGAGTGATCTGCTCGCCAAGCAGCAGAGCCCTGCCGTCCCCTAACAAGGCAAGATGCCCAAATTGATGTCCTGCATAAGCTTGAGCAAGAGGTAAAGCCCCCTCAGGAATCCGGTTACCAGCAAGCACCGCTACACCATCTTCGCTTTGCAGCGCCTCAACGTTCAATCCTAGGGATGTTGCCAACAGATGATTGAGAATGCTCAACTTCGGTGAGCGTACGGGGGTTGGTTTCATGCTAGTAAAAAATGTTTTTGGCAGATGAGCATAACTGTTGTCTAAGTTCCATCCTGTTTCTATTGTCATCTTATCTCCTTTCCTTCTTTTGTCTTTCTGTATCTTAGTTTTTTCATTTACGTAAACCAAAATCATAAGATTTCTATGATTTTTTCCACTATCACTTTCTATACTAACACAAGGCAACTACTTTTAGTGTCTACCTCTGCCAAGTTATTATACCCTCAAAGCAAGAAGGAGGCCCATGCATTTCCTCATCTTGAGTTAATACTATAACTGCTTTGCTCCCATAATTACAATCAGATCTCCTAGTCTCAGCCTCTTCGTGCATTGTCGCAACCAACGCGGCTGGAATCCCAGATATTAAGCACTCCCAATAGTACTTCACGCTCTAATGTATATAGACCTTACTTTATCGGGCATATTACTATTGATGATTTATCATGTCGTCTCGTAACTTCTTTCTCTAGCCCCCCTTGGGGGGCTATTTCTTCGCATTTTTTCTATGTTGTCTAACTGCCTATCAAAGTTAATATCTTATAAATTACCGAATACTCTCTAGAAGATCCCTTTATTATCATTATCCACAATTTCATAAAGGGATACTAGTTTTATTCCAATTCAATAATGCTACTTACTGCTAGACGTAATCTTTCTAGTTCCCTATCATTTTTGCTACTTGGCTGGTTTTCAGCTGTTGAGCTTATCCGACTCTTGATAGAACGATGGCCCCTGCAGATAGGGCATTCAATATCTCACCTACTCAAAAATATTTAATATTTCACGATAACCGCCCCCTGAGCGCAAATCACATGTATGAAGATCCGTAAACCTCAAATACTAAACAGGAAATATTCTTGTAGCAAAGGTGGCTCTAGTATGGCAAAAAAAATGAAAACAATGGACGGCAATCAAGCAGCTGCTGAAGCCTCTTACGCCCTTACTGAGGTTGCAATCATTTTTCCAATTACACCCTCATCGCCGATGGCAGAAGGGGTTGATGAAGCATCAGCTCACGGTAGAAAGAACTTGTTTGACCAACCTGTAAAAGTTGTAGAGATGCAATCTGAGGCGGGTGCTTCCGGAGCTGTTCACGGTTCACTCCAGGCAGGAGCTCTTACAACAACCTATACTGCTTCCCAAGGGTTACTCTTAATGATTCCTGAGATGTATAAGATGGCAGGTAATCTGGTTCCGGCAGTTTTTCATGTAACCGCTCGTGCCCTAGCATCCCATGCCTTGTCAATTTTCGGCGATCATCAGGATATTAATGCCTGCCGCCAAACTGGTTTTACCTTACTTTGTTCTAACGATGTCCAAGAAGCGATGGATCTTGGCTATATTGCCCATCTTTCCGCAATCAAGTCTAGGGTACCCTTCTTACATTTCTTTGACGGATTTAGAACATCTCATGAAATCCAGAAAATTGAAGTAACACCCGCTGACGCGATTGCGAAACTTGTTGATCATAAAGCAATTGAAGAATTTAGAAACCGCGCCCTGAATCCCGAACACCCTGTATTAAGGGGAACTGCGGAAAACCCTGATATTTATTTCCAAAATCGCGAGGCTTCTAATCCATTTATCGAAGCAATTCCTGATATTGTGGAAAACTACTTCCAAGAATTCAAGAAAATTACGGGGCGTCAATACCACCCCTTCGAGTACTACGGGGATCCTGAGGCCGAAAATATAATCGTGGCCATGGGCTCAGTTTGCAACACAACGGAAGAAACTATCGATTACCTAAAAGCAAAAGGCGAAAAGGTTGGACTTCTCAAAGTTCACTTATACCGCCCGTTTTCCAAGAAATATTTCTTTGCAGTTTTGCCTAAGTCTGTGAAGAAGATTGCTGTCCTAGACCGCACCAAAGAACCTGGAGCAACTGGTGAACCGCTCTATCTTGATGTACTTCAGATGTTTAATCATGAATCCATAAAACCAGTGATAGTTGGCGGGAGATACGGCCTTGGATCGAAAGATACCACACCCAGTCACATCCTCGCTGTTTATGAGAATCTGAAACAAAGCCAGCCTAAAGATGGCTTCACTGTTGGAATTGTTGACGATGTCACCCACACCTCACTGCCGATAAAAGAGTCGGTAGATACTACGCCAGAAGGCACGATTAGTTGTAAATTCTGGGGACTTGGGTCTGATGGTACTGTTGGCGCCAATAAAACAGCGATCAAAATTATCGGTGACAATACCGACTTCTATGCACAGGGATACTTTGAATACGACAGTAAGAAATCCGGCGGTACAACAATATCTCATTTACGCTTTGGCAAAAAACCAATTAAATCTTCCTATTTAGTGTCCGATGCCGACTATATTGCCTGTCACAACCGGTCATTCATTTATCATTACCACCTACTCAAAGGGCTTAAGAAGAATGGTAGTTTTGTCCTTAACTGCCCATGGGGTCCAGAAGAACTGGAAGAACATCTACCAGCCCTCTTAAAACGTTATATCGCGAAAAATAATATCAACTTCTATACCATAGATGCCATATCCATTGCCGAAGGAATTGGACTCGGTGGCCGCATTAATATGGTCATGCAGGCAGCTTTCTTTAAATTAGCCAACGTTATACCCGTCGAAGAATCCATTAAGTACCTAAAGGATTCCATCGAAAAAATGTACGGCAAAAAAGGTGCTAATATTGTTGAGATGAACCAAAAGGCTGTCGACCGCGGCGTTGATGGATTGCACCAGGTTAAAGTTCCTGCCTCCTGGGCTGATGCTAAAGATGAAGATTTGCCCGTAAAAGACGAACCTGATTTCGTTAAAAACATTCAACGTCCCATGGCTAGCCACGACGGAGACGACCTTCCGGTCAGCGTTTTTGTCGGCATGGAGGACGGAACGCATCCCCTTGGTACAACAAAATACGAAAAAAGAGGAATTGCTGTTTATCTTCCTGAATGGCAAATTGATAAATGTATTCAATGTAATCAGTGTGCCTATGTATGTCCCCATGCGACCGTTCGAGCTTTCCTCCTAAATGATGAAGAAAAAGGAAAAGCTCCTGATACTTTTAAGACAAAGGAACCTAAAAACAACAAACTCGAAGGATATCATTACCGTATTCAAGTTGCTCCCCTTGATTGTACCGGATGCGGCAACTGTGCCGATATATGTCCTGCACCGGGAAAAGCGCTTATTATGAAGCCAGCAGACCATGAAATTGAGATGGAATCGGAAAACTGGGAATTTGCTATGAGGGTAACGGAAAAATCAGAT
>JARBUM010000245.1 GCA_029239675.1 Pelosinus sp.
GAAACGGTATTGAATGTACTTGAAGATAAATGCACTCATAAAGAAATAGTTTGTACTTACAGCATTAAAATGCTGTGTATAAACGGAGACATCATCAAGCTAAGTGAACCAGAGGTAAAGAGAGCAGATCATAAAAATATGTATATGGAATTTATTGAAGCTTTTAAGCAAAACTTTTGAATTTTATTAATTAAGATATTTACCAAAAGCTCCCCTCTTAAAACCTGCGTAACTAGAAAAACCCAACCTACAGTTTCTTACTGTCTATTGGGTCTTTCTTGATTCTTTCAGTTCCTACACTCATCATCTGTATTAGCAATGACTATGCATTTTTAGACTGTGAACAAGTTAACGTCCTAATATCTATATCCTCAGTTAAGAAAATAGGATGAATCATCCGAAGGAAATATACAATTTATGAACGGTATCTACTACCCATAAGGAAACAATTGTGAACACAATTCCAAAGCCACCTAAGGCCCATGCAATGTTGCTGCTTTTCTTGACCCTATCAGCCAATTCATAATTTTCCATTTTGATCATCTCCCTATTTGCTTTTCTTTAAATTCATTATAGTAATTCCACGATGATTCGTGAAATGCTTATAACGTATCCAGTGTATTTAAATACTAAATAAGTCAACTTAGTTAGTATATTTTTCTGTAGCACACAAAGTAAAAATCCGCGATACTCGCGGATTTTTACCTTTTGTGGGACAAGGGACCTGTCCCCTTGTCCCTATTCTAAATGCAATAGTTATTTACATTCAAGTTTGCGATTGAATTCCTAATAACAGGAGAGCTTAATGAATCATATCTAGTGATATTTTAATTAACACCTAGCATAACATCCCACCGCTGCTCAATCAATTGGTTGTTCCAAGTGTCATTTTCTTTTTCCTCAGTAAGGGTAAATCCAAAACTCTGGTATAAGTGCCGGGCTGCATCTAACCCCTTAAATGTCCACAGAAACACATGATTATAATATTTCTGTTGACAATATTCCATCACAGTAGACACCAATTTACGTCCCAGACCGCCACCGCGAAAATCTGGCTCTATTAAAAACCAGCGCAGCTGAGCAGTTCTTTCGCTGATTCCTACAATTCCAATAAAACCGACGATAGCACCGCAGCATTCGGCTACCCATATTTCTCCTCTAGACGGATCTTCTAAATAGGCAATCAAACTTTGCAAAACATACTTTTCAAAGCGATGATCCAGCTCATACTCTTTTTCATACAGCACACCATGGCGATATGCAATATATCCTACATCACCAGGCCGGTGCCTGCGAATGGTAATTGAGGTATCTGTTTGACCTGATAACATATCTTGGATGGCAGCCATATTCTGAACTAAGGTTTGTTGAGCCCCCTGAGGAAGCAGCTCTAAAAGTCTAATTAGTTGACTCGATGAGGCATCTGACAGTTGTCGAAATGTTGCTCTGCCTTTTTCTGTTATATTTAAAATTTGTGAACGGCCATCAGTCATTGATTTGGTGGTTTCAATAAGACCATCTTTCTTAAACCGCCTGAGAATACGGCTAAGATAACCAGGATCAATTTGAAGTATTTCCGCCAAGTTACTTGCAGTACACGTAGCAGCGGCATCAATTTCTAACAAAACCCTTGCTTCTGCCAAAGAGTAAGGACTTTCCAAAACGTTTTGGTTTACAAGGCCAATAATATTGGTATAGAAGCGATTAAATTTCCGAATCTCCGTCACTCGCTGTTGAATCGAACTCTCCATCTTTGCTCCTCCTAGAAATTCCTTTATGATTTTATACTACTACGTTATCACAAATAGTTGACTTAGTCAATTATATTATTTGACTAAGTCAACTACTTCTTTTAAGAAAGAACATGCTGCTGCATCTATAAAAATAAAACCTGCCGATATTCTCAGCAGGTTACTATAAAAGTCTTTTTAAATAAAGAAGCCATCTCACCCGAAAGTACGATGGCAAATGAATAACTTATCCATGTCTACTCCATTAAGGATTCTTCATTTTTTTAGTTGTCCCCGTAAAAAAAGCTGCAATCATACCAATTGCTGCCGTAGCTGCTCCCATTAGAAAAACTTCAGGAAATGCTCTTCCTAATGCCATCTTCTCAGCAAGAGGCGCTGTGTAGCCGCTTATTGTCAATGGTATTATATAAGCAGCTACACGCTGTTGAATAAAAGCTCCAAAAATGGTCGAGCCTATGACCCCGCCCAAATAACGAATCATATTAAATAATCCGGATGCCATACCCATTTGCGATTGAGGAACAACATTTATCAAATTGGAGGTTAAAGGAGTGCTAGATACTCCAAGACCAATACCCGTGGCGATAAGAGCAGCAGCTAACAGCCAATAGGGACTTTGCAGACTCAATCTGGAAAAAATCCATATACCGATAGCAAGAATAGCCATGCCAGAAACAATTAGCAGTCTAATTTTGGGCGGTGTTGCCAATTTACCCATAATAGGTGCCATAATCATCATAGATATGGATAAAGGCAGTACCAACACACCTGCATAAGTAGGGGAAAAATCATGTACATGCTGCAAGTACATCGGTATTAACAACATACTTCCAAAAAGTGCAGCGCCTTGTAAGAAACCAACAACTACAGTCGCTGCAAAGGATGGGTTTTGGAGCAATGCAAGAGAGATCAAGGGCTGGCTAATTCTACTCTCTTGGCGAAATAACAGCCAAGCAAAAAGCAAAAAGAGTCCTATGAGTGGTAATGTTGTCTTAGTCAGCCAACCGCTAGTTGACCCAATGATAATTGCCAGCAATAAAGCAACAAGAGAAATGATCAAATAAAAG
>JARBUM010000246.1 GCA_029239675.1 Pelosinus sp.
AGAGGATAGGCAGCATAACTAATCAAACCTTTATACACCTTAAGATCTGATCCACAAATCCCTCCATAAACTATTTTAAGCTTCACTTCATCCTCTGCAACCGGCGGCAAGGCTTTCGCTTCACGCAGCACCAAATCACTGGGATTATTCAAATATAATTCGAGCATTGCACTCATCTCCTATCATTTTTTATATAATACGGAAAAAACTATGTCTGAATCTTCACTGGGCATTTGCTCAGTACTGAACAGTCTTGGATAATCTTTCATATCTTTCCTACTCAATTCTTTTTCTCTTTTGGTGAATGTACTATGTCACTACATTTACCAGCCTTAAGAATGAAGCTTGCCGTGTCATGACCTATTGTTGTATTGAGCGTCCAATCGATAAAACCGCGTCCAAATCGTATCCCGTCTCAATACCCATCTCATGACACATATGAATTAAATCTTCAGTGGCAATATTTCCTGATGCACCAGGAGCAAAGGGACAACCACCTAATCCTGCAAAACATGCATCATACCGATCGATACCAGCCATCATCCCAGCAATAACATTAGCAAGTCCCATTCCTCTCGTGTTGTGAAAGTGTAAAAACCAGTTTACATCTGGGAATTGGTTTTTCACCTTCATACTATATTCATAAACCTGATCGGGATTTGCCATACCTGTGGTATCAGATAAGGATAATTCTTTCACACCAATTTCACGGAAACATGAAATTACGGACAAAACCTGCTCCAAAGAAACTCTGCCTTCCATGGAACAGCCAAAGGCAGTAGAAATCGCTCCAGAAAGCTCGATGCCATTCGCTGCCGCAAACTCTGCACATTCAGAAAAACCTCTTACCACTTCTTCTGGAGTTTTGTTAATATTGGCAAGAGAATGAGCGCGACTGGCAGATGCCGTAAGCTTGGCTTTGGTGATCCCAGCGGCTTTTGCACGTTCTAAGCCGCGCAAATTCATGACTAATACTCGATACTCAACCCCATCAACTCGTTTCATTCTCCTGACAACTTCATCGGTGTCCGCCATTTGAGGCACTGCCTTAGGACGAACAAAAGAACCGACTTCAATAATTTTTGCTCCCGCTTTAATAGATCGATCTAATAGATCGATCTTTTGATTCACAGTTAAGAGCATCTTCTCGTTTTGTAAGCCATCTCTAAGTCCTACTTCACAAATAGTAACGTGGGTAGGCCACTTCATATTGCACCCTTCCTTCCAAAATCATACTCTTAATACAATACATTTAAATTCTATTAATTTTCTAAATTTTATATCAAATTCAATATCTTTTCAATCGATAGTTATGATATGATTGATAGGTAGTAACGATCAAAGGAGGCTTAATTATGGAGATACACCAATTACAATATGTTATTGAAGTTGCAAAACATCGGCATTTCACCCACGCAGCAGAGGAAATTTGTGTAGCTCAATCCTCGTTATCTCAGCAAATCACTAAACTCGAAACTGAACTAGGAGTAAAATTATTTGATCGAACAACGCGAACCGTCCATCCAACCACTGCTGGAGCGGAGTTCATAGTCCATGCTCAAGAAATACTATCTAAAATTGAAACAGCGCAACAATGTATGCAGGCTCATGTTGGACTTACAAAAGGCACAATTAATATCGGTGCCATTACAACTCTCGAAAGTATCGATTTTGTATCACTTATTACTTCTTTTCATAATAGCCATCAAGGATTATACCTAAATATTGTTACAAGCGGCAGTCATCGCCTTGCTGAACTCCTTCGCACTTCTGAAATTAATGTTGCACTTCTTACTCCGCCTGCAAGTGCAATCCCCACTGATGATATTGAATTTTATCCATTGGCCAATGACGAATTTGTCCTTATCACATCTTCTGACCACGCTTTGGCGAAAAAAGGAACCATTGATTTAGCGGAAGCGGTTAACGAAAATTTTATTTTCCCCAGTCCTCACGAGAGCATCTATAATATCTACTCAAGTGCCTGCCGCGATGCTGGTTTTACTCCTAACATCGTATGCCAAAGCAGCCATTGCGAGACAAGCCTTGCTCTTGTTGGTGTAGGAATGGGCATCGCCCTTTTTCCATTAGATATGGTCCTATCTCGGAAGCAACCTAATATTGCTATTGTCCGACTCTCTAAGCCCATAGTTAAACATGTTGCTTTAGCCGTACTTAAGCGATCGTATCAGCCACCAGCAGTAACAGCATTTATCAATTATGTTCTTAGCCAGACTTCTCACAAGTTAAGCACGCTAAAATGATATGTACCATTATTTTATACGCAAAACCCCTATAAGCTTTGCAGTTATAGTTTACTTAAAACCAGTCAATTAGCGACTGGTTTATTATTTATATCACCTGATTTAGCTTTCATATGTCCACTTTATTTATAAAGTTCATTTTATACAATATTTTCTCTTTATTACAAAATCATCCTATAAAAAAATATTAAATTTTAAATTATCTAAATAGTCTAAAACGATTGACAATTGTAAAATAACTTAATATACTTTCTATTAGATCGATCTAATAGAGCCTTATACACGTGTGTAAAATAAAAAACACAGGAGGAACGCTTATGAATACTTTAGAATCAGGAAACGTAAATCTTAAAACAAATTCATCAGCAAGTAAACCAACGCGTGCTCGCCATGTAGTTCTCTTACTTTTATTTGTCGTAACTGCGATCAATTACCTTGATCGTACGAACATGGCAGTAGCTGCACCAGCAATGAGGGCAGAATTAGGATTTGATGCAGCTACTATGGGTCTTCTCTTTTCTGCATTTGGCTGGACTTATGCGTTCATGCAAATACCTGGAGGAGCCTTTTTGGATCGTGTCGGACCTAGAGTTGCATATCTTTGGTCGTGTGGCTTATGGTCTTTCTTTACTCTTTTAATGGGCTTTGGCAAAAGCTTTACCTCTTTATTTGGTCTTCGTTTGGCCATTGGATTTGCTGAGGCTCCAGCTTTCCCAACAAATAGTCGTGTTGTTGCCTCATGGTTTCCGAAAGAAGAACGCGCTATGGCAACTGCAGTATATACGGCAGGTGAATATGTTGGTTTGGCTTTT
>JARBUM010000071.1 GCA_029239675.1 Pelosinus sp.
TAATTTATGAACAAACTGTGCATTTTGTTTAGTATTTAAACTTTGGTCTTCAATCAATATTTTATCTTCTGGTATGCCCAAACTGAGTAGCGTCCGCTTACTAATCTGGGCTTCACGCCCCGAATCAGAATACACCTGTCCACCACTTAAAATAATCGGCAAATCCAGCTTCTTCTGCAATCTAGCCGCGGTCAATAAACGATTAGCCGCACTCCCACCTAAATTCCCCAGTCCGTCGACATCCTGTGTATCAGCCGTAGCCCCGCCACCTAGCATAATCACTGCATCTCCAGCTAGTTCACTTGGCGGTTCATAACGACTTTCCAATGATCCTAATAATATCTCACTTACATACCCTGTACTAAGCAAATAAAAAACAATCGTAATCCCTGCTAACGCTTTAGCGAAGCTGCGCTCCTGTTTTTTCCACAGTGAAATAGCAATAACCATAAATGCTATTAGAAAAATTCCGGGTGGCAACAGGAAGCTAGCACCAAATTTTAGTAAATAAATCATAATAACACCTCGTTATTTAAATACTCTGTTAAAGCCTGAAAACCTAACTAAACTGCTTCATATATAATTCAAAATAAAGACCTTTTTTCGCTATCAATTCATCATGTGTTCCGTATTCCATCATTCGACCTCGATCTAGTACAATAATTTGGTCGCAGTTTCTAACAGTTGATAACCGATGCGCTATCATTATCATTGTCCGACCAGTAGAAATCTCACCTATATTATCCATAATGATGCGTTCTGATTCATAATCTAAAGCACTCGTTGCCTCGTCAAATATGATAATACGAGGATCAACCATAAGCGCTCTCGCAATGGCAATTCTTTGCCTTTGCCCGCCAGAAAGCATAGCCCCACGCTCTCCCACAATCGTCTCATAACCTTCTGGTAATTCCCTAATAAAAATATCTGCACCACTAATAGTTGCGGCTTTTATAATTTCTTCCATAGATGCATCAAATCTAGCCGCCGCAATATTATCTTTTATTGTACCATTAAATAAAAAATTTTCCTGCAGAACAACCCCAATTTGTCGTCTAAGCCAAGCTGGTTCAACTTGCACTAGATCGACTCCATCAATTAATATCCTACCGGATTCCGGAACATAAAGTCTTTGAATCATTTTGGTAAGCGTACTTTTCCCAGAGCCAGACCTTCCTACAATTCCAACCTTTGTGCCAGCCTTGATTCGCATACTTAACTGATTAATAACTTCTGCAGAATCCTGACGATAACGAAAAGATACTCTGTCTAGCACTATATCGCCACGCAATGTTGGCAATGTTGTACGGTTCGGATTAAACATCGGTTCAGTATTTTCATCTAAAATATCACCCAATCTGTTTACTGAGACCATGACCTGCTGAAAATTTTGCCAGGTATTTACCAATCGTAATACCGGCGCAATCACTTGCCCAGACATCATCTGAAAAGCAATGAGTTCACCAATACTTAACTTTCCCTGCATTACCTGCTCTGACCCAAACCATAAAATTAATAAAATGAAACATTGTTGAATCAAGGTTCCAATATTATCTGCAATATTACTAACATTCGCCGTAGCAAAAGATGCCTTAGCATACTTCACCAATAGTTGTTCCCACTTTTGCAACATGTGATGTTCTGCTGCAAAGGATTTCATTGTTTGTATTCCTGTAACCACCTCAATGAGAAAAGTTTGATTTTCCGTCCCAGCAATAAATTTATCTTGTAAATATTTACGATAACTAGGTGTAATCAAAAGGCTGAGGAGGATATAAAATGGCAATATCAATAATGTAATGACACTTAGCGTACTGCTATACATAAACATCACAATCAGATATCCAACCGTAAAAACAGAATCCAAAATCACAGTAAGTGCAGTTCCTGTAATAAATTGGCGTATATTTTCTAACTCCCTCACCCTGGAAACAACATCACCTACTTGCCATTTTTCAAAATATTTTATTGGCAGAGCTGTAATATGTTTAAATAACTTGGTACTTAAAAGTACGTCAATTTTATTGGTTGTATGGGTAAAGAGATAACTACGCATAGCGGAAATAAGCAACTGAAATATCGCTACACCAGTCATACCTATGATCAAAATATCAAGTGTAGCTAGGCTACGATGCACAAGTACTTTATCAATGATCACCTGCGTAAATAACGGACTAACCAATCCAAAGGTTTGCAGGATAAAGGAAAACAACAAGACCTGCATCCAGAAGCGTCGGTACTGCCAAATAAATGGAACAAACCAGGATAATTTAAATTTTTCATCTTTTATTTTTATAAAATCACGCCGAGTAAAAAGGATTAATTCCCCACTCCAAGCATTGATAAAACTAGCGTATGGTAGAAAAAAAAGCTGTTCCCGATATGGGTCTGAAATTAGATACTGCTCCTGATCGCCCTTAATAACAACTACATAATTACCATTTTTCAATACAGCAATAGCGGGAAGTGGCATTTTCCCCAAACGTATACCATCAATCTTTATTGCCCTCGCTTTCAAGCCCAATTCTTTTGCAGCTCTCAACATTGTAAGCTGATCCATACCATTACTACTTACAACATAGGCACGGCGTAATTGCATTTTTTCCACCGGGATCCCAAATATTTTCGCCATAGTTACCAAGCATAGTAATACTGTATCTAGTTTATCTGCTGTATATTGCCTATTTAGAGTCTGTTCACTGCTCATTTTATCTCTCCCTTAAAGCTTCGCTCTGATATCGCTTGAAAGGATCAAGAAAAAATTCTATAATCCGTTTTTGCTTGATTTTGATTTCCCCGCTGGCAGTCATACCAGACACTAACGGTACTTCATCATTATTAACAATAAACGATTTTTTATCGAGACTAAGTAATATGCGATATACTCGCCCCTTTTCCTTATCTTCTACTGCGCTAGGGCTAACCTCCACTACCTCTGCACCAACAGTACCATACTTCTGGAAATTAAAAGTCTCCACTTTCACTTCGGCCTTCTGACCCTTTTTAACAAATCCGGTATCTTTATTAGCCAACCAAGCTTCTACTTGTAGTTCTGCATCGTCAGGCACAATTTCCATCAATGCCTGCGCTGAAGTAACAACACCACCAATTGTGGTCACTGCAAGCTGCCCAACTCGACCATCAATTGGCGATACAATACGTGATAATCGATCTTGTTCCTCCGCTTTTTTTAGTTCTTCACTATAAGCTTGTATTTGCTTTCTATCTTCAACCAATTTACTGGTATTTTCACGATTGCGCTCCGCTTTTATAGATTCGGCAGTTTCCTGACTATTCGCTATAGCCCCTTCCAATCGAGCAACTTCTGATGTTTGAGCAGCAATATTCTGTTCTAACTCAATTCTATTTGATTGATGCTCAAACAATGTAAACATGGAGACAGCATCTTGCTGTACCAACTGTTCAACACGCTGCTCCTTATCTTTAGCAATTGCATAAAGAGAAACATACTTTGTATAGTTAGATTTCGCGCTTGCTAGACTGGCATAACTTTGCCTAATATTTGCATCTGCTGCCGCCAACTTCACTTGATATTCAATAAGCCTGCTTTGATACAAACTCATTTGAAACTGTATATCACGTTCTTCAAGTTCTGGATACTTTTGCGGAACAAATGGAACCTCTTGTTGTTCGGCTAATAATCTATCTATTTCCAAAGTATAATACTGTATTTCTTTCTTAACCCTAGCCACATCAGCAGCAGTCATTGTCGTATCCAATTCTAACAATAAATCGCCTTTTTTTACGACTTGCCCATCCTTAACGTGGATAGCCTTTACAACACCTTTATCCTCTGCTTGCACTACTTTAACATCACCTACTGGTATAATTTTCCCCTGAGCAACCGCCACTTCATCAACATGTCCTAATATTGACCATACTACTATACATACAAGTAAAGAAATTAAAAGCCACAGCAGCTTTCGTCCAATAGGAGATGGTGGCGTTTCAATGACCTCTAACACAGCTGGCAAAAATTCCGTCTCATTATTATCTTTGTTACTTATTATTTTATTTTTAAGAAATTCACATATATTTTTTAACATATTACCCCTCTTGCTGCATATACAAGTTATAGTAAAGCCCTTTACGTTCCATCAATTCATCATGCTTACCTTGCTCGATGACCTTCCCGTCATCAAGTACAATAATTAAATCAAATCGTCTAACGGTCGACAATCTATGCGCAATCATCAAAATAGTACGCTCAGCAGCAATTTGAGCAAAATTATCCATGATAATACGTTCTGATTCATAATCCAAAGCACTGGTAGCTTCATCAAAAATAATAATCGAAGGATTTGTAAGTATAGCACGAGCAATCGCGATACGCTGTTGCTGCCCGCCTGATAACGAGGTTCCCCGTTCACCTACCATTGTATCATATCCCTCAGGCAATTCTAGAATAAATTCATGCGCGCCAGCTATTCTGGCAGCTTGGATGACCTCTTTTATTGATGCACCAGTACGAGCAAAGACAATGTTTTGCCTCACACTGCCATTAAATAGATAGTTTTCCTGTAAAACAACCCCGATCTGTCTTCTAAACCAAAGTGGATCTAACTGGCTAATATCATTACCATCAATTGCTATACGCCCAGATTCCGGTATATATAATCGTTGTAAAAGTTTGGCCAAGGTACTTTTACCTGAACCAGACCGTCCGACCACTCCCACCTTCATACCGGCAGTAATCTTTATATTCACTTTATTTAATATTTCTCGGCCGTCAGCTCGATACCGAAAAATAATATTATCAAATACAATATTGCCCTTAAGCTTTTCCAGCCTCACACATTCTTTTCCCTTTGCAGGCTCCGGTGGCACTTTTAATATATCGCCAATCCGGTCTAAAGAAAGCCCAGTCTGCTGAACAGACTGCCACATACCTGTCAACCGATAGATAGGCGCACTAGCTTGCCCTGCAAGCATTTGAAAAGCAATCAGCTGACCAACTGTCATCTCTCCATTCATTACCTTATGCCCGCCAAATAATAATATAGCAAAGCCAGTCAATTTTTGAATCATACTGCTTGCATTGCTATTAAAAATATTAAATTTAGCACTGCGAAAAGAAGCACCAATATATCTAGCCATCAATTTTTCCCATTTGTTGTTGAATTGTGGCTCAATAGCCAATGATTTTATCGTATGGACTCCAGTGATTGCCTCAACTAAAAATGAATTACTTTCTGCCCCCGTAGCCCACACCTTTTCTAATCGTTCACGATATATCGGCGTAACAAAAATACTTTGCCCAATAAAAAAAGGCAACGCCAGAAGAGTGATCCATGTTAGCGATATACTGTAATAAAACATAACAATGATAAAAACTATGGAAAAAACAACATCTAGCAATGCAGTTAGCGCTGATCCTGTCAAAAATTCTCGGATACTGTTTAGTGCAGCCACCCGTGTCAGAGTATCCCCCACCCGCCGCAACTCAAAATATCGGAGCGGTAACATAATGAGATGATGAAAAAGTCTAGCCCCTAAAATGATATCCAACTTATTCGTTGTGTGGGCCGATAAATATGTACGCAGAAATCCCATCATAGCTTGGAATAAGGCTACAATTAAGAGTGCTGCAGCCAAAACATCCAATGTAGCCTCACCTTTATTGACAATTACCTTGTCAATAACCACCTGCGTTACTAGCGGTGTTACTATCCCTAGTAATTGCAGAAAAAAAGAAGCCAACACTAACTCCACAAAAATGTTTTTATATTTCATAATAGCGGGAGTAAACCAGGATAAATTATACCTATGTAATAAAGATTTCACACCAAAAGGCTTCTTTATAACGATAATCTCGCCACTCCAACCAGCAAAAAATTGCTCTAATGGGATTGCCTCAGGATGGCCTACTGATGGATCATATAACAATGTATGCGTTGAATTGCTACTACTAATAACACAATAGCTACCATTACGCATGACAGCAATTGCTGGAACATGAATCGCCATAAATTCCGAGCGATCCACTTTAAGCAACTTGGCTTTTAACTTCAATCCTTTTGCCGATTTTAATAATATCTTTGTATCCATAACATTACAGTAGTCGGCAGTTACTTTGCCTTCATCAACGGGCACTCCTAATGTATTCGCTACTGCTTTCAAACACTGTAAACCTGTATCACATCCATGTATAGACTCATTTAAAACCATAAGAATCCTTCCCCGCTCAGTTAAGATAGCTGTAATGAATTTCAGCTATCTATTTTAATTATATTGACACACACATCTTTTATTATAATGTAAATGAATTTAATTTCATAGATTTATCAATCTAAACTTCCATATAAAAAGGCTCACCGCCAATTAGACTTAATTTGCAGTGAGCCCCTATCAAAATAATTTATGATTAATTTTCTTTAAGCAAACTTTTTATCAATCTGCGCAGAGGTTAATGTCCCATCGGAAAACTTAAATTGATCAACCTCATAGTTACTACCTGAGAACCAGTTTACCAGATCGATTTTTTCGTTCGTCTGCGTTAATGTACAGATAAGATCATTTGCACTTTTTGTAAATGCCATACCAGCTATTGCTATGTTTTGGAATAACATGGTATCAAAACCATTACCATTGGTGCCCTCATAGCTAATGACAGTATCATTGCCCGAAGCTGCATCAAAAATATAGGTGTCATCACCTAGTCCACCCTCTAATGTATCATTACCAGCTCCACCATACAGTGTATCATTACCTAAACCACCATTCAAGGTATTGTTGCCGCTGTTTCCCGTGAGGACGTTATTGAGTTCATTGCCGACTCCAGTAATATCTCCTGTACCATACAAAATAAGATTTTCAAGATTAGATCCCAACGTATAGCTGGCAAGATTAGAATATATCGTATCCGTTCCTTCACTTACGTTTTCCACTATCACGTCACCTACATTGTCTACCACATAAGTATCATTACCCTGACCGCCGGTCATAGTATCAGCACCCAATCCTCCTGCCAAAATATTATTAGCCTGATTGCCTGTCATTACGTTATTGAGATCATTGCCAACTCCGTTAATATTACCAGTATCATACAAAATTAGGTTCTCAAGATTGGCACCTAGGGTATAGCTAGTAAGATTAGAATATACCGTATCCGTTCCTTCACTTACGTTTTCCACTATCACGTCACCTACATTGTCTACCACATAAGTATCATTACCCTGACCGCCGGTCATAATATCAGCACCCAATCCTCCTGCCAAAATATTATTAGCCTGATTGCCTGTCATTATGTTATTGAGGTCATTGCCAACCCCATTGATATTGGCTGCACCACTCAATGTCAGATTTTCCACGTTGGCACCTAACGTGTAGGTAATATTAGATGAAACTGTATCTACACCTTCACCAGCGTTTTCCACCACAACATCGCCAACGTTATCCACCTCATAGGTATCGTTGCCAATTCCGCCTACCATGGTATCCGATCCCAAACCACCGTCCAGTATATTATTGCCTCTGTTACCAGTGACTACATTATTAAGTTCATTTCCAGTACCGTTAATATTACCAGTATCATACAAAATTAGGTTCTCAAGATTGGCACCTAAGGTATAACTAGTAAGATTAGAATATACCGTATCCGTTCCCTCACCTACGTTTTCCACTATCATGTCACCTACATTATCTACCACATAGGTATCATTCCCCTGACCGCCGGTCATAGTATCAGCACCCAATCCTCCTGCCAGAGTATTATTAGCCTGATTGCCAATTAATGTATCACTTCCTGATCCACCAATTGCATTTTCAATAAGTGACCGAGTATCATTATTATAAAGTAACGCATTTGCCACATTGCCCTGCGCGTAATTTCCATCACCGAGATATGCTAATTGACTGGAATTAAACGTACTCCATTTCCCTGGTCTTAAATCAACATTAAGATTGATTGTATAAGCAGATAAATCATATGTATCGTTCCCGCCACCATCCCATATCGTTTGGAAAATCTTTGATTGTTTCGGGTCAAACTTATAAACAGTCCCCCCCGAATTATAATAATAATTAGCACCATATAGATATTGGACAGCTGCAATATCATCCATCATTGGACCAGATGCAAAGCTATTGTTTCCGTTAGTATAACCGTTGTCCGCTCCATCGTAACTTTTATAACTCATTACAGTATATTCCATAGAATCATGATAGCTATCATTGGGATCACTCAAATTAACTTGGTACCCCGTTGTATCATGTGGGTGTTTTAAACCTAACGCATGCCCAATTTCATGCATAATCGTATGATAAGCATAATTTCCCGCTATAGGATTATTAGGCGAATATTGATTACTATTACCATACCAAATATCTGCTTTAGCCATATCGCCAGAACTATCCCACCACTGCCATGTGACAGAAGTATCTGGTACGCTACTTGCCCCTATCTTTATATCAGCCCACGAAGTAGAAGGGCTTAGCTCTACCATACTAAGATTACAAACTGATCCCCATTGAGAAAAAGCTTCCCTAACGGCATCTTTTTGTATGGAAGTTAATGGTGAAAAAGATTTGTACTCATTATTTTCACCATTAGCATTCCAAGTTGAATTAGGCATAGAATAAAAAACTATACCAGTATCCCATTGTAATACCTTTCCATCATTTACAGTAAGAAGCGAATCAATTGCTGGATTAGTAGTCGTCCCTGCCGACGTTGAAGAGCTAACATAGTTTGACGCTGTCGATGCAGCTATAGCGCCTATTGGGCTAGTATCAACATTTTGTAGAGTATTTTCTTCACTATATCGGTTATTATTTTTACTAATGTTATTATCATCCATGATAACGATTCTCCTATTTTCATTTTTTATTTATTATATCACAAAGGAAATTAAAGGGAAATACTCCAAATGATATACATTTCCGATATATATCTAAAAGAAGCCCTATAATATTGACCCACAACAGCTCAGGCTGGCACCTAATTACACTACAACTCTAAGTTTTTTATATTTTCCTAGAAAATTGTATCCGAATCTTTCCTGAAGCTAGATTCTAGTATACAAAGATTAAACATAATCAAAGTTGGTAGCCTACGCCTGTTCCTTGTGCTGTATTTTCCACTCAAAATTGAGTTAATTTTGAGTAGTCGAAGAAGGATTCCATACAGATATTTTATCTCCTCCTTTTCCTTTCATATCCTGTTCCGATTTATTTAATCAATCAAAATAAAATATTCAAATATCTACTAGCGAATATGCTTATTTATAGTTATAATATAATTTTCTAGCATAATAATAAAAGTTATTAAAGATACTATATCGCTTTAATATTCTTTTTACATTTTCAACCGATACTTGAAATAAATACATATTCTTATTTATTTCTGTACAATAGTGAATTATTTCATCAGGACTGGTCGTAATTTTAAGTTCTTTTTGTTTTTCTAAAGCCTTAATATAATAACAATCAAATTCTCGCTGTCTAGATTTTAAATTGTCTTTATTAGCCGGAACCCGATACATTGACGTTGTTTTAGGAATGTATTTAAAATCATGCTTTAGGGAATATCGTGTCCATAAATTCCAATCCTCAAAATTCTCTAATTCTTCATCAAATCCCCCATATTTATCATATAATTCTCTTTTAAACAGAATAGTCTGAATCGGTATATAGTTATGACACCAGATCAAAGGTCTTGAAAAAGCCTGTTTATATATGATATCGTACCCTAGTTCAAGGTATTCCAGAGGATCTTTTGATATTATTTTTGTAGCAACCTCAAATGCATTAGAGTAAACTGCAGAAACATTGGAGTTACTACTTAATTCGTTTGAAAGCACTTCTAAATGTTCAGGATAAAAAAGGTCATCATCATCAAGAAAGATTAGATATTCTCCATTAGCCAAGGAAAGCCCCATATTGCCAGCTTTACATCTGCCCCCTTTTGGAATTGATTTGTAAATTATGTTTTTTATATTTTTCCCAATTAAAGATTGGATGTATTCTTCTGCATTATTTGTTCCATCTTCAATAACTACTATTTCAATGTTCGAGTAAGTTTGATTATAAACTGATGCTATCGCTTCTTTTAGGAAATTATTTCTATCGCCATATGTTCTTATTATGACGCTAATTAACTCATTTTGATTAGCTTTTGGCTTTATATAAGAATAAAATGCCCCTTCTCTCATCAACTCGTAACTTTTACCAATAAAATTAAATTTTAAACTGCTTTTTTTTCTTGATATTAGAAAATATGACATATTCCACATCAAATTAACAAAATTCTTCAATAAACCGGTTCTTTGCCCTTTAAATTTCTGGGGTAATAACATAAAAACAAAGTAAAATAAAAATCCTTTGATAATCTCTATAAAACTACCGTATCTAAATCGTATATACATATTTCCTATTGCCGAGCCCAAAAACTGTAATGGCTTTATTTGATTTTCATGTTCATAACTATAATGCCAACAAACCGCGCAGGGGCAATATTTTAATATAAAGCCGTTGTCCCTTAGCCTAAAAGACAATTCCACATCCTCTTCATACATAAATATTCTTTTTTCATAACCGCCAACTTGTTCAATTGCACTTCTCCGAAAAAGTATGCAAGCACTGCTCGACCAAGATGTTTCGAACGTAATTGGGTTATAGTTTTTAGGATGCTCAAATGGCTTTTGTCGCAACTCCCATGAGGCTACCGTTAGATTATCACGAGAAGCCGCATGCACTACATTCATAATAGCATCAGCATCAAATAATAAATCAATATTAGTTACTAAAATAAATTCAGCACTAGATTTAAAAATATTATCATTGTGTCCATTGCCAAAACCTAAATTTTTTCCCATGCTTACTTCAAAATTATTAAATATATTGCCATGTTCTTTTTTAACCTCTACTAGTTTCTCGTATGTCAAATCTTTCGAGTCATTGTCTGTTATATATATATTAATTCTATCTTTAGGATAATTTTGATTTAATAACGAATCAATAAACGTATCAATCCATTGTAGTGAATTGTAGGTAACAATTGAAATATCTATTTCTTTGTCCATGAAAACTCTCCCCGTACCCATAACCAAACTTCATCGTCCATTCATCATTAAATAGTCCTTTAGTGCTTCACGCCAATCCCGCATCAAATCCCCAACTGTCATTCTCAACATATAATTATCAAGCACAGAATGTTTAGGTCGTTTAGCAGGTCTTGGAAACTCAACCGTACTTACAGGCATAACTTTTATCTCTTTTCCTGTTTGTCGAAAAATCTCGCAAGCAAAATCGTACCAAGAACATTGACCTTGACAAGTACCGTGATATGTACCATATGCATCACTCGCCAATAATTTATAAATAACCTTCGCTAAATCTACTGTCGATGTCGGAGTACCTACTTGATCTTGTACCACCCGGATACAATCATTGGTTTTAGATAATTTAAGCATAGTACGAACAAAATTGTTACCTTCGCCATAAAGCCAAGCAGTACGAATAATATAATGTCTGCCTAAAATTTCGCGTACAATCTCTTCGCCTTGATATTTAGTACGTCCATATACTGTTAACGGATTAGTTTTATCAAATTCCCGATATGACGTATCTGTATTCCCATCAAAAACATAATCTGTGCTTACTTGTACCATTCGCGCTTGAAATTCCAAACATGCGGCCGCCAAATTTTGCGAACC
Source organism: Pelosinus sp. (assembly GCA_029239675.1). Classification (GTDB taxonomy): domain Bacteria; phylum Bacillota; class Negativicutes; order DSM-13327; family DSM-13327; genus Pelosinus. Next base: position 11,676 of record JARBUM010000071.1, read on the forward strand.
AACCACGTTGACACGAAAAGCTCCGTCTTCATCTGATTCTGCACCATCAACATTTGTATATGCCGCGCAATGAATTACGGCGTCTGGTTTTGCAGCACGAAATACTTGGCGCACAGCTTTGGCATCTGAAATATCCATACTATCACGATTTGTAAGAATTAGTTCATGTTCAACCCCTTGCTTAGCAATTTCAGAACCAAGCTGACCATTTGCCCCGGTTACTAGTATTCTCAAAATTACTACTCCTTTCACCTAGTAAAAGATCTATTAAAATATCTTTTACGACTATTTCATACATTAAGAAAATTGCTATACATATTATTTTACTATATGGTTATACGCTTTTTTTAAACCTTCTTTAAATGTAATCTCGCTCTACTATCCAAGATTTTCACATGCAGCTTGATTTCAAAGTACCGATCTATAAATATTTCCTTCGCGCACTGGACAATATATCTTTTCAACATGATTTCCCGTGACCTTTTCCAAAAACCTCCGTTGTATTTCTATTAGTAATTATTTTAAAATTCACTATATTAAAATGCTATTTATTGTGCCCATTCCAAATAATACTTTTGTGACTAATTCAAACAACCCCTTTGCATCAACAATTTATCATGCTTTTTAAATATACACAACATCTTACTAATTTTGCACCAAACAAAT
>JARBUM010000247.1 GCA_029239675.1 Pelosinus sp.
AAAGCAGCATTGTTAGTTGGACATCATTCAGAATATGATGTTCATAAACTCAAAAGTGATGAAATCTTAGTTGCTAACAGTCCATCCATGAAAAATTTAAAAAAGCTTATCGAAAAAGTTGCAAGTAGCACGGCCACTGTGAACATATATGGTGAAACGGGGGTTGGAAAGGAGCTGGTAGCGAAAGCAATCCACGAATTAAGTGACCGCAGGGATCAACCCTTTATTACAGTGAACTGTTCTGCCCTTCCTGAGACCCTCTTGGAGAGCGAACTATTCGGCTATGAAAAAGGTGCTTTTACAGGGGCATTTGCCCGTAAACTTGGCCGGTTTGAACTTGCGAATGGTGGGACTATTTTTTTAGATGAAATAGGTGATATTTCACCAGTCATTCAGCTAAAACTTTTGAGAGTGATTCAGCAAAAGGAATTTGAGCGTCTGGGAGGTACCAAAACGTTGCCTTTAGATCTTCGCGTGATTACAGCAACCAATAAAGATCTTAAAGTTCTTGTGAAAGAAAAGAAGTTTAGAGAAGATTTGTATTATAGATTGAATGTGATACCTATTGATGTAGCACCATTAAGGGAAAGAAAGGAAGATATTCAGGAATTATTGAATACCTTTATTAGGGTAGCTAGTAAGAATAATAAAACTCCTATGAAAAAGTTATCTGATGAGGCGCGAGAGGCTTTGATCAATTATCCTTGGCCTGGTAATGTGCGCGAACTAGAAAATATTGTTGAAAGGATTATTGTGATTAGTGAGGAACATATTATTGCGTTATCTGATTTACCAGAGCATATTCGCACAGGAATAGACAGGGGGAAAACGAATATCATAGATGCGCATAAGGATGAAGTAGAAGAACGTATTATTCGTAATGCGATTCTAGAAGCCCAAGGCAATATGACAAGGGCTGCAGAAAAACTTGGTATTTCAAGAAGATCCTTGTATCGTAAAATTCACAAATATGGCATTGAGGATAATCAGATGGTTTGATTCAATATCAAATGGGACAAAGCTGTCACACTGTGACAACTTTGTCCCATTCATTTGCAAACAATCATACACTAGACTAGGTAAAAACCTACTTTTTTTTTGGCATATTCCTTGCTTAATCTAATAATGTATCATACAAAAAACACAAGGGAGGAATTCTAATATGGGTTTTGATACTGGTAGTACAGCGTTTATGCTAATTGCTACAAGCTTGGTTATGCTTATGACTCCAGGATTGGCATTTTTTTATGGTGGTCTTGTAGGTAGAAAGAACGTTATTACAATTATGATGCAAAGTTTCGTGTCATTAGGTATCACGACAATCCTTTGGTACACGGTTGGATATTCACTAAGCTTTAGCGGCGATATCGGTGGGGTCATTGGAAATTTAGATATGATGTTTTTGAAGGGTGTGTCTATTACAGACGCTTTATCCCCTACAAATAATATTCCAGTAATCGTATTTATTGCTTATCAGATGATGTTTGCAGTCATTACGCCAGCATTGATTACAGGCGCTTTTGCAGATCGTGTAACATTTAAGGCGTATCTGATATTTCAAGTTGCTTGGTTAATGCTAGTATATTTCCCATTTACCCACATGGTTTGGGGCGGCGGCATATTGGCTCAATGGGGCGTTCTTGATTTTGCTGGTGGTATAGTTGTTCATGCAACTGCTGGAATGGCAGCATTAGCTTCTGTCTTCTTTGTTGGAAAACGACACGCTAAGCCGAGCGAACCTCATAACATTCCACTCATTGCAACAGGAACAGCTTTGTTGTGGTTTGGTTGGTATGGATTCAATGCTGGAAGTCAGCTTCGCGTGGACGGCATCACAGCATTAGCATTCTTAAACACAGATATTGCGGCCTCTTTCGCAGCGATTGTATGGTTGATTATTGAATGGAGAGAAACAGGAAAGCCTAAATTTGTAGGATTGTTGACAGGTGCTGTCGCAGGCTTAGCGACAATTACACCAGCAGCAGGTTTTGTGAGTACACATACTGCAGTGTTCATCGGCATTGTAGCAGGTGTTGTATGTTATCTAGCAGTTAAACTTAAAAATAAACTCCAATGGGATGATGCCCTTGATGTATGGGGTGTGCATGGTGTAGGTGGCATTTTAGGTGTTATTTGTTTAAGTATTTTCAGCAGCACTGCTGTCAATAGCGCTGGTGCGGATGGGCTAATCTACGGAGGTACTCAATTTTTCTTAGTTGAAATAGGTGCAGTTATTTTTACAGCAGCCTATGCTTTTGTAATCTCTTATGCGCTTCTAAAACTGATTAACTATATAACACCAGTACGTGTGACAGACGAAGTTCAGAATTTTGGGTTAGATAAAGAACTTCATGGAGAGCATGCTTATTACATTGACTAAGTTATTGACCAATTATTATTTATTATAGTGGATTCTAATGATACTGTACGGTTGATTATAAAAAAATTAAATCTATATAAGCTTCCAGAGTCAGGGGTTCGTTTTCCCTGACTCCTTTGTTTATATCTAGGAAAGGTATAAGCTTTGTTTTAGAATGTTGTTGAAATTAGATGGAATAATCATTAAAGACGCAGTGGTAGGATAGTGCGACACAACAATAACGGTCGGACAGGGTCGTCCGACCCTACGGAAATACAAGAAATCATGATCTTGGGTAGGGAACGCCCCCTGTGGCGTTCCGCTGGGGGTGGAGATAAAAACCAAGGAACGGCACAGGGGCACGTTCCCTTGTAATATATAGAGAGATGGATTATCCATTTTTTATCTTTAAAAGTCCGAACAATAATGCCGATGGGTATATAA
>JARBUM010000248.1 GCA_029239675.1 Pelosinus sp.
TTTTATCGCCCATTTTCACTCACCCCTTTCTTCTTATAGTATAAAAAAAGCCACTTTAATAAAAAGTGACTTTTAGTATGCCGTTCCTATGCTGCTGCGATGCACTTCCAGTATTTGGTGCTTTTATTTGTAAAGTATAGCACTTCACCTATAGCTCGTCAAGGTGCTATAAAGCAAACCTTTGCCACTGCAAAGTATTTTTCCACTTCAGCAAGAGAGGGCTATATATGAGGTTTGCTTTGCAGTACATACTTTTTTAAAAAATGGTTACCTTAACTGTATAGATTTTAATAATAATTAGAGGTGGCACATGAATAATATCGTTAAATCCAAATCATTAGTATCTCTTATTTTATCAATCGTAATCTTGCTTACTTCCACTCCATCAAGTGCTACTACTCCTACTATTACAGACCATGAACAAACTATTAATGAATTCATTTCTGAAATAAGACAAATACAACAACAAGTATTTGATATAGCCCAGTTTGCTCAAATTAATCCTTCTGAATTTAGCCAAAGACTTTCAAATAATATCAGCACTATTAATAACAATATAGAAAGACTTAACAATAGAATTTTAGAGTATTTAGAAACTGTTCCAGAAGTTGGCGATCAAAATATACACGTATTACTTATTTCAAATGCTCTTAATTTTATTAAAAATGGATTATATTCATTGAGAGTATTAACAAATACCACCCCCAACGTACTGAGAATTAGATTATTAGACGAATACTTCCGTTCTAGAATAGCTGGGTTGGATACGCTTAATACCGTTGAAAATCTACTTTTACAATATAATCCTTAACTTTCTCCTATTATCTTCCTTATTTTATTTGAAACTCAAATAACCCGCTCATTCCAACTCAATTGTCAGAAATTCACGGGTTATATCTTGGAGGTAAAACACACTATGTTTTACCTCCATTTTTTTGTATTATATCTGTCTATATTTCATCTGCTATTTAATGATAAGCAAATTATATAAGATTTGAGTCATGTCAGCTCGTGTAGCTGCCCCTTTTGGATTTAGCATACCATTATTATCTGAAATAAAACCACCTTCAACTAGAACTTTCATTGAATCTTTAGCATATGAACTGACTAATGCAAAATCCTTGAAATCATTAAGATTTTTATGGGTTTCTGTTTGAGGTAACTCATTCACTTGCTTGAGTACATTGTAAAGCAATGCAACCATATCCTGTCTGCTAATAACTCTATTAGGTGCAAATAAGTTATTACCAATACCATTTGTAATACCAAGACGTTTTGCAGCAGCTAGATACTGTGTATAATAGGTATGACCTGCATCTGCAAAATTAGTTGTGCTATTTTCATCCGGCTTAATATTGTAAGCATTCATAATCAAAACAATAAATTGGCCTCTTGTCAAAGACATATCTGGACTAAAGGTTTTCTCTGCCGTTCCTGTTGAAATCCCACGAGCGGTTATATAAGAAACAGCATCGTAGTACGAGTCTGATTTTTTAACATCTCCAAATGTTTTTTGATTGTATCCAATGGCATAGGTTGAAAAATGAGATGTCACAAAATCGACGTTTTTTGTTACTTGATTATAATTACTTCTAGTAATTTGATGGTTCCCAGAATCATCTATATAATAAACTAGAATTGAATTGACATCCTCTCCTTCTTTAAGTACGTATGGCAAACTAACTTGCACACCCGCTTTACCAAAAGAAGTTACTTCTTTGCTTCCTGCTGTAACGGAGAACTCATATACTGGTCTATCCCCGATAACTTCTTGCGCCTCACTTGAAAGCTTTTTGTCATCGATGAGGGCAATACCAATACTAATCTTTTCATCGTCTGCTTGTTGATTGATTTTCTTTATAGCCTCTTCACTGAATGTAATGCTGCCTAATCCAGTGTTTATTTTTACTTTTGCTTCAGTAGCGGTTGCTATTTCGTTGATGGAGGCTTTCGAAAGCACAACCTCTATGTCTTTTTTATCTGCTATCTTATCGATATTGATTTCGATTACTGGATTTTTGCCTTCTGCTTTTTTCACTTGTGCAATAAGATCTTTAACCACCGACTCAGATAAAACATGCTGTTGGGAGTTATTAGCGATTGGATTCTCTTTTATTAAATCTGGATTATTATTATTGTTGCCGTTTCCAGAACCGCCATTGTCCGAACCTCCATTATCTGAACCTGTATCTGCTGATGTACAAATAATGTCAGCTCGATTACGTATACGAATACGTGTACCAACCGTATCAATAGAGGATAATCCTGTAGCCGTAAGCTTCGCACCAACCGCTAGGTTAGCAATCGCTTTATCACTCGTAATATATCCGTCAATAAAAACACGACACTGCATATTTGAGCTATCCTTGATATAAATACTTTCAACAACGTTATTTGAAGTCTCAATGGATGCAACGGTTCCTTCCACTTTTACAAGACTTCCTAACTTACTACCACTGGCAGCTTCCGCTGTTGTTAGAGAAATTGGCATTGGTAATGGTTTAATTGTTTCATCAATAACTGTTACCTTTGCAACGGCAATTTGTCGTTCTCCATTATATGAGCTGGTCTTACCTATAATTTCCACAGTTTGCCCCGCTTGGATATTCCCGGCAACTGGGAATGCATTAATCCCTGCCGTCGTATCCTGCACATAAATACAATCGAAGAACGCTGTGTTTTTATCATATCCTGATGCATTTGATGTTACAATTCCGCGAATTGTAAATGTTTTACCTTCATCAGCTGCCTGAACTTCTGCAATATTTGAAACTGTAACCT
>JARBUM010000072.1 GCA_029239675.1 Pelosinus sp.
TATTGTATTAGCTGGCTTACATGCCGTTTGTTCTCCCTATGGCACTGTTGCAGAAAATACGCAGATGATGGTGGCGGCCATAAAAAATCCGTGGGTCGATGCTATCGTTCATCCAGGCAATCCTGAGTATGAGGTAGATGCCGAGACGATTGTAAAAGCTGCAGTAGAATATGATGTAGCTTTAGAAATTAATAATAGTTCTCTCAAGTTATCTCGTGCAGGTAGTAGACCTTACTGTGAAAATATTGCTTGCCTGGCCAAAGAATACGGGGCGAAAATTATTCTTGGCACTGATAGTCATTTTGCCTCAGCTATAGGAGATTTTACGAAAGCCCTTGAAGTAGTAGAAAAATATAAGATTTCTCCCGATTTAGTGATCAATACATCCGTTGAAAAGCTATTACGTCATTTAAATCGGCGTTTCAATCGAAGAAATAGTGTTAAATAGGTGATGGAGGTGTAGAGTGTGGAAGATGTTCGTTTGGTAATTATCACAGGTATGTCAGGCGCTGGTAAGACCCAAGTGGTGAGAGCCATGGAAGATTTGGGATATTTTTGTGTTGATAATTTGCCTCCTATGCTGATTCCTAAATTTGCTGAGCTTTGTTCCCAATCAGCAGGGCGGGTTAATAAAGTCGGTTTGGTAGTGGATATTCGTGGACGAGAGTTTTTTGATACGTTAATTCAATCACTAGAAGATTTAGAAAAGCAGGGCAATCGCTACGAAATGCTTTTCTTGGAAGCGTCTGATGAAACCCTCATTAGACGTTATAAAGAAACCCGCCGACGGCATCCTATGGCACCTCATGGTCGAATTATTGAAGGGATTAGCCGTGAACGAGAAAAAATTGACCATGTGAGAGGCCGGGCCACTCAAATTATTGATACTTCCGAATTAACAACTGCTAAGTTACGGGAAAAAATCACAGGACTCTTTACTAGTGAGCATGAGCAACAACGGATGAATATTACTGTTGTTTCTTTTGGTTTCAAATATGGTATTCCCTTAGATGCAGATATGGTTTTTGATGTGCGCTTTTTACCTAATCCTTTTTATGTGGAATCTTTGCGTCGCAAGAGCGGGGCTGTAGCTGAGGTAGGGGATTATATTTGGAAATGGCCTATTACTCAGCAGTTTATGGAGCATGTATCTAACTTTGTAGACTTTTTGGTGCCTAATTATATTAAAGAAGGAAAAAGCCAGCTGATTATTGCTATTGGTTGCACAGGTGGTATGCATCGTTCTGTGTTTGTAGCGGGAAAAATTTATGAAGGCTTGAAAAACAAAGGCTATAAGGTGAATGTAGATCATCGAGATATTAAACATAATGTTGCGGAAGCACCTTCTGAATCTTAGTCGCTCTTATCCAAGGACGTAGTCACTCTTACTTTTGCTGGTACAAGCGAGTCTTAGAGCGTCTTTTCATGGATATATGATAAAGATAGGTAGTGGGGATTAAAAATTGAGGTGTAATATATGCACTTTTTAAAGTGGATGTACCCAGGCATTAAGGTAAAACGTTGGATGCTGTTGTTTTCCATGGGTGTTATTATTGCTAGCATGGGGCTTGCTATCGTATTTAATTATAAATATGTTGGCAATTTTGAAGAGACTATTTTTAGAATGGTGTATCTGACAACAGGCAGGTATGATTATACGGTTACTACTATTGTAGGGATCTTTATTATTGCAGGTGGCTTGATTCTGATGACGTTGGCTACGAGGCAAATTATTGCCTCTGTTATCAGCGTGCTGATTCCTGATGGCTCGGAAAAATTAATTGAACTTATTTTTCAAAAACGAAAACTCAATCGTGGGCCAGCCGTGACCGTTATTGGCGGCGGTACAGGATTATCCGTACTTCTAAGAGGTATTAAAGGTGTAACCAGTAATATTACAGCGATTGTTACCGTAGCTGATGATGGAGGTTCTTCTGGACGAATCAGGCAAGATTTAGGTATGATCCCTCCAGGGGATTTACGCAACTGTTTAGTGGCCTTGGCGGATACTGAGCCGCTGATGGAAAAACTTTTTCAGCACAGGTTCGGCGGTGTAGGGGGATTGGCTGGGCACAATTTCGGCAACTTGTTCATTGCTGCCATGACAGAAGTACTAGGAGATGTGGAACAGGCTTTAAAGGAATCTAGTAAAGTCTTGGCAGTGCGAGGCAGAGTCTTGCCTGCATCTACCCAAACGGTGCGATTATGGGCTAGAATGACAGATGGCAGTACTGTGGAGGGGGAGTCTCAAATTCCTCTTGCTAATAAACGTATTGACAGAGTATATTTGCAGCCTGAAGAAACCATGCCTGTAGAGAGCTCTTTGGAAGCTATTCGTGATGCAGATGCTATTATCTTAGGACCTGGTAGCTTATATACCAGCATACTTCCCAATCTATTGGTGCGGGGGGTAGCGGACACCTTGCGAAAAAGTCAGGCAGTGAAAATATACATATGTAATGTTATGACCCAACCGGGAGAAACGGATGGTTATAGTGCCTCTGAGCATGTGCAGGCTATTTTAGATCATGTAGGCTCTGGTGTCATTGATTATGTTGTGATTAATAATCAGAATGTGGCAGAGGAATTACAACAAAAATATGCTGATCAAGGGGCTTATCCTGTAAAGCAGGATGTCGATATAATTGAAGCAATGGGAATCAAGGTTATCTTGGCAGATGTGATTAATGAGACTGATTTGGTGCGTCATGATCCCCTTAAGTTATCTCGAACCATTGTTTCCATGATCTATAAGCTAACAACCAATTCTGAGCGTATGCGTTTATTAGATTATTATTTGATCGCTGAAAGCATCAAGGATCTTAAGAAAACGGAACGCTGAGTTTTTTGCAGTATTAAGGCCAAGCAGCTTGATGGGGGGGATGAAATTGGCTTCTTATTCTGCTGAAGTGAGAAATGAATTAGCTCGAATTGTGGAAGAACAAGAATGCTGTAATATGGCAGAACTAGCATCTCTCATTCGTATGGGAGGGACAATGCTAATTGGCGGCAACAGTAATCTGGGAATTAATTTTACTACCGAAAATGCTGCTGTGGCGCGTAAAGCTCTGACATTAATTAAGAGCGGCTTCCACTTAAAAACAGAAGTAGTTGTTACCCGTGGTCGTCGCTTGAAGAAGAACAATTCCTATTTGATTAAAGTGGTGCCGTCACCAGTAGTAACAGAGCTACTGTCGGCATTGGGGATTATGCGTGGCGATAACTTGAATGTAAGTAGTGACAGTGGCATTTTACGCAAGGCCTGCTGTCGAAGAGCTTATTTGCGAGGCTCCTTTTTAGGTGGTGGATCTGTAAACAAACCAGAAGGCGATTATCATATGGAATTGGTTACGGGTAATTTGGATTTTGCTAGAACCCTGGTACGCCTGATGAAATATTTCACTTTACCTGTCGGGATGACAGAGCGTAAGAATGATTATATAGTATATTTAAAAGATGGTGATGCCATCATTGATTTTTTGCGGTTGATTGGTGCTCATAATGCACTCTTAACCTTTGAAAATGTACGTGTGGTAAAAGGCATGCGCAATCAAGTCAATCGACTAGTAAACTGCGAAACTGCCAATCTGCAAAAGACTGTGAATGCAGCGGTACGTCAGGTAAACTGTATTCAACTGATTGCTCAGCGCAAAGGCCTTGACAAGCTTCCTCCATCCCTTCTTATTGTTGCTAAGCTGAGGTTGGCCCATCCAGAAGCTACTTTGCAGGAATTGGTAGATGCCATGGATGGAAGAGTGGGAAAATCCGGGATGAACCATCGTTTGCGTAAAATAGAACAGATTGCTATGGAGTTGGAATATGAATAAATATTTGGCATTTGGTGCCCTTTTCCTGGTAGCTATTCTTGGATGGCTGTTTTTGCCGACAAATGCTGTGCCTATGTTAGCATATCATCAGGTTGGTGAAGTAGATGATATCTATAGTGTTACACCCGGCCAGTTTGAGGAGCAAATGGAATATCTACAGAAAAATGGGTATCATGCTATTTCTCTAGAAGAATTATTTGATTTTTATGAGGGGAAAGGCAATTTGCCTGCAAAGCCAATCATCATTACCTTTGATGATGGATATGCAGATAATTATCTTACTGCCTTACCTATTTTGGAAAAGTATAATTTGTCTGCCACGGTTTTTATTGTACCCAGTTTAATGGGAACAGTAGATTATTTATCTTGGGAGCAAGTCGTAGAAATGCAAAAAAGGCATACGGAAATTGGATCCCATACCATGTCCCATATTGGGATGAATGAAATTAGTGCTGCTGAACAAAAACGGGAAGCAGTAACCTCAAAGACAGCGTTGGAACAGCAGCTAGGTAAGCCCATCCATTTTTTTGCCTATCCCTATGGACAATTCTCAACAACATCCCAGCAAATATTGAAAGAAACAGGATATAAAGGAGCCTGCTCAGGGATTCCTGGATTGAATGATAAAAATACAAATTCCTATGCTTTAAAACGAATCAATGTTCCTCAGCCTAAATATGGGCTGTGGGAATTTCGCTTGCGTCTCTTGAGAGCTCATTTGTATAGTAAGTTAGGGCTATAAAGAAAATACTGATAAATATTAACCGCAGAGGTACAAAGGACACAGAGAAAAGATACGTTTGAAACGCGAATATGCAAAGCGCTTACGCGGACACGAAGAACGCAAAGGGGCTATGATAAGTGAGTATAAAAAATAAGCCAGAACCATAATTTTATGGTTTTGGCTTATTTTTCTTTGGGATTATGGAATACTAGTATCGTTCCAATAGAAGATATGAATATAGATGGGAGAGGTAATATGGCTGAACGGGATATTGTTATCCAGTGTGTGGCAAAGCAAAGAAAGAGGTTTTTCCAAATAGTACATTCTTGTATTTCTATGAAAGTAGCAATGATGCTGCTATTTCTACTGATTGGAGTTGCTATGGCTGGTACAGTCATTTCGCCCCAACGGTATGATGTGTATCATAGTATGGGATTTAGGTTACTACTAACCTTAGTGTGTTGTAGCACTTTTGTCTGTAGTATGCGCCAGTTTACCTCTTTGTGTCGCTCCGGAGGCAAGCAGAGGTTAGCTTCTTGGGGTACATTCACTGTACACATAGCAATTGTGTTAATTGTTTTAGGGGCTTTATATGGTAATCTATATGGATTTAGTCATGAAATAAATCTTCCTGTAGGGAAAGGTTATGAAATCACCCATGACCAATATGACGGAATTGCCGAACCCTTTAGGATACACCTACAAGATTTTGAGACACGGTATTATGCCGATGGCTCAGTATCGGATTGGGTAAGTCATATTCGTATTGAACATGATGGGCAAGAAGTTGTTTCCCAAGAGGTAAAAGTTAATCATCCCTTGACGTATAACGAGGTTAGTATCTATCAATCCTCTTTTGGTATGGCAATACAAACCCAGTATTTAGATACTACTGGCAAGGTATTGCAGGAAGCCAGTTTAGGTGAGGGGAGGCGGATGATCCTTGAGGGACAGCCAGACATGATGATTCTGCCGGTACGGTATATTGGTGGCCCCAATCCACAGATTTGGTATATTGTCTATAAAGATGGACGAGAATATGATTGGGGCGTTGCGCCTTTGGGCAGCAGCAGATTCGTCGGCACAGGAATGATAAAATTTTTAGAAGTGCAGCCTTTTTCCGGATTGCTCATTAAATATGATCCTGGTATTCCCTTAGTGTGGTTAGGGTTTATTTTACTGACGCTTGGTTTTTTTGTAAGTTTATATAAACGGAATAGTAATAGATTTTATGAAACACAAGACACAATACCACTAGCGTGGCACATTAAGAGGAAGAAGAACGTAGTAGGTTTAAATGTAAATAAGGATAGGTGAAAATAGTATGGGAGTTTTGGAAAAAGAATTTTTTAACTCTGCTTTTGTCAGCTATTTTTTAGCTAGTTGTTTTAATATTGGACATCTCATCTGGCTGAAAGAAAAGCTAGGTCAGTGGGCTATAGGGTTGACCGTTCTTGGTTTCGTGGTCAATACCTTAGCACTTGTTTCTCGCACTCAACAGGCGGGACATATTCCTTTTGCTAATATGTATGAATTTGGTATGGCTTTTGTTTGGGGGATTATTTTGTTCTACTTATATATAGCCTATCGTTATAAAAATTACTCTCTTGGCACCTTTATATTACCAGTAGCTTTTGTATTGACGGGCATTTTTTCTAGCTTTTATCAGGAGGCCCGTCCGTTGATGCCTGCTCTTAAAAGCAATTGGCTATTGTTTCATGTAATAACGGCTGTTATTGCTTATGGGGCATTGGCGATTTCTTTTGCCTTAGCAATGATGTATCTGTGGCGGTTGCGTATTGAAAATGCTGGTGAGCAGGAGGCATTCATGAGCAGACTGCCTTCATTAGAAACCTTGGATACGTTGGCAAATAGTTACATTCATTTTGCCCTTCCTTTTCTAACCTTACTTATTGTAACGGGAGCCGTTTGGGCAGAATATGCCTGGGGGTCTTATTGGCGATGGGATCCTAAAGAAACTTGGTCTCTGATCACCTGGCTCATCTATGGGATTTATCTTCATGGTCGTGTGTCGTTAGGCTGGCGAGGGAAAAAGGCAATGAATTGGGTAGTGGTTGGCTTTATCACAGTGCTTTTTACCTTTATTGGGGTTAACATCTTACTGCCGGGCTTACATAGTTATGCCTTATAGGTTTTTTACAGCTCTATTAAAGAATAGAAAGGAGTGGGGTGGTTGGATCTAGGGAAATTTTTGGAGCGTAGTTCGCTAAAGTTAATTTTGCTAGGAATATTGATTGCAGTGGTGGGAATGGCATTGTCTGGTGCTGGTTTTGTATATTCCAGTGGTCCAGCTTTTTGTGGCAGTTGTCATTCTATGGATCATGTATACTTCACCTGGCAGGCATCCAATCATAAAACAGCGACTTGTAGCGACTGTCATGTTCCCCATGACAACATTTTTAACATGATGTATGTAAAAGGACAGAATGGTATGAGGGATGTATATCATGAATTCTTGCGAGATTATCCTGATACCTTATACTTTACGCCGAAAGGCAAGGTCATTGCGGAGGAGAACTGTTTACGCTGTCATTTTTCCACTGTAGAAAATACAGCAATGGCAGCAGGTGGCCAGAGTTGTATAAAATGTCATCGCGGTGTGGTTCATGGACAAAATAGGAGTCCGGGAGGGGTTAAAGTTGAATAGGACCCAGAAGTTTTTAGCAGTGTTTTTAAGTGCAATGGTGATTTTTTTTGGCGTAATTGTAGTTCGGGTATGGGCTGTTAAGCCGCCGTCAACAATGAAATTATCATCATTGGCTGTTGGTGAGTATGATCCAGCTGTTTGGGGAAAAGCGTATCCTTTGGAGTATGCAAGTTATCAAAAAAACTTAGAAATGGCACCTTCGCCGACGGGATATGGTGGCAGTGTAAAGGTACAGAAAGCAGAGATGCAGCCTGAGATATACACTAATTTTAAAGGGAATCCATTTAGTAAGGATTATACAGAAGATCGAGGACATTTATATGCTATGGATGATCTTAGAGAATCAAAGCGAATTGGGCCTACGAGTAAAGGTGCTTGCATTACCTGTAAAACTCCTTATGTGGAACAATTTTATAAGGAATCGGGTTGGGGTTTTGGCAATCAGCCGTTGGCGGATTTAATGGATAAATCGAAACATCCGATAAGCTGTGCCAATTGCCATGACCCGGAAACTATGAATCTTAGAGTTATCAATCCTGCTTTTATTGAGGCTATGGGGCGAAAAGGTATTGATGTAAATCAAGCTAGCCGAGAGGATATGCGCAGCTATGTCTGTGGGCAGTGTCATTCAGAGTATTATTTTGAACCAGGTACATCACGGGTCGTGTTTCCTTGGGATAAAGGAGAAACTCCCCAGCAAATGTACCAGTATTATGCGGCGAAACCCAATGGATTTCAGCAGGATTTTATACATCCTGATTCTAAAACGCCGATATTAAAAGCTCAGCATGCTGATTTTGAAGAATGGCAAAATGGTACCCACGCTAAATTTGGTGTGTCTTGCGCCGATTGCCATATGCCCTATATTCGTCAGAGCGGACAAAAATATAGTTCTCATTGGATGACAAGTCCTTTGAAAAATCTGGATGCTTCCTGTATGCCTTGCCATCGAGATGGTACAGATCAGCTTTATAATCAAGTGAAGGCAACACAAGATAATGTTTGGCAATTGCAGCATACTGCTGGTTTGAATGTGGCAAAAGCCCATGAAACCATAGCCAAAGCTGGGAATCTTCCCAATGTCAATCAAGCAGAGCTAACCAATGCACGAGAACTCTTGCGTCAAGCTCAATGGTACTGGGATTATGTAGCAGCTTCCAATAGCATGGGCTTCCACAATTCCGTACAAGAATTGCATACCCTTGGGCAATCCATTGATTTATCCCATCGGGCGATGGATGCAGCCAATAAAGCAGCAGGAGCTAATCCGCTATAAAATGTATAATAAGACCCTTCAGATACTATTTATTACATATAACTGGCAGAAGGGTCTTATTTTGTCATTTTACATAAGATAATGCAGTTGGTATAATGATGCTATGTCTGAAAAGGGGGTAGCATAGTGAATTGGTTTAAATTTGGCATATTGCCGCTGATTATGTTTGTAATGTTGCATAGTACAGCATTGGCAGTCAATACATATTCGACTGTTAAATTAAATGGTTTGTCCTTATCCGAATGGCCTGTTAACGTATCACCATACGGTGGAAAGTTATTACTATCTGATAGTCCTGAGATGGTGCCTAATGATGGAATTATGTACCAAGATACGGTAAGTGGTGATATTCGATTGTTCTTTCATCATGTTAATGCGACTACAGAGCCCAAAAAGATTGTGGTTTTATTAGAAAATGCGGCAGATCAAACTGCTCATATCACAGTAACGAAACATGGATTAGGTGGTCCAAGCCTTGATTATCTGCAAGTAGGTAAGAAGGTACAACAAGAATATTTAGAAGGCGGTAATCTATATCTTTTGGAAGTTCCCTGCAAACAATCAAGAAGTTTGATTTCGTTTCTTGACAAAAGTATTATAGAGCCTAATATGCTGGTAAATGGCATGTATGATTTAAAAATCGATCATCCTGTCACAGTAAAGGTAATGATGATGCCATTAGATGCTGACATTGCTGAGTTTGCAGCCAAAGCAAAAGTATTACCTCCTGACGCTGGCGAATATCGTTTGCGAGGAACTTTTGAGGGCAAGGATCGATTGGTTGTGGGCAAACAAAGTTATGACAGCAAGAGAGATGGTGCTGTTGCTCTTACTTTGGCTGACAATAAGATTGATCAATATGTCACAGGGATTGATGCTACTGATGGCACGCCTACTCTAAACTATGGAAACTACGGTATTGTATATAAGGTATACCTACCTTCCTCGTCTGGCGATAAAATATCCTACTATCTCAACCCCCGGGGAGGAGAATATGCAGGATGGTTTGGTTTAGAATATCGTCACCAAGATGTGCATACTATACCAACTCCAGCGGATGTCATGTCTTTTGGTTCTAATAAGATTAGTGAAAGTGCTTATCTTGGAACTTACGAAAGCGGCAAAGCTGTATGGATGACTTTCAGCCCACCAGGGGCTTCGAATCTTCCTGTAAAATTAATAATTACACCAAGCAAGTAGTGATTTAGGATAAAACCTCCAAGAATGATGGCAACACAATCATTCTTGGAGGTTTTATATATTTCAAGGACTCGTAATCGATAAAATCTTATAGTAATGTATTTTGTAAATGTAAGAATATGATATAATCAGATAAAATAAGATATTTTTCTGCATTACTAATCAAGTATATTTATGATAAGCGAGGAGGGGTTAGTTATGAGTTTTATTGATGAAATGAAGCAAAAAGCCAAGAGTAGTAGAAAGAAGATTGTTTTACCTGAAGGGACTGACCTAAGAGTTTTGACAGCAGCCAGTGTGGCAGCAAAAGAAGGACTTGCCGAGATTATTTTGGTTGGGAAGAAAGAAGATATTTTACAAGCAGCGGGAAAGATTGATTTGTCTCAGGTTACCATTATCGATGTAGAAACGGCAGAAAAGCGAGCAGAATATACCCAGAGTTTTTATGAATTAAGAAAGTCAAAAGGAATTACTTTAGAGCAAGCAGCGGAAATGTTAAAAGATCCTGTGTATTTTGGGAATATGATGATTAAGCACAATGATGCAGACGGATTAGTTTCTGGTGCGATTCACTCAACAGCTGATACTCTAAGACCTGCTTTGCAAATTATTAAGACAGCACCTGGTACTAGTTTAGTATCATCCTTCTTTATTATGGTGATTCCTAATTGTGAGTATGGACAAGATGGAGTGTTCTTATTCTCTGACTGCGGTTTGAATGAAAATCCTAATGCAGAGCAACTTTCTGAAATTGCAATTTCATCAGCTCATTCGATGAAAGGTTTGCTTGGTGTTACCCCCATTGTTGCCATGCTTTCCTATTCAACCTATGGGAGTGCCAATAGTGAGCTTACCCAAAAGGTGGTACAGGCAACTGCTTTAGCGAAACAAAAGGCTCCTGAGTTACTCGTCGATGGAGAAATGCAGGTAGATGCGGCATTGGTGTCAACAACTGCTAAATTAAAAGCCCCAAATAGTGTTGTAGCAGGGAAGGCCAATGTGCTGATATTCCCTGATTTAAATGCAGGAAATATTGGATATAAGCTCACAGAAAGACTTGCAAAAGCCCAGGCCTATGGACCGATTACCCAAGGGCTTGCAAAACCTATTAATGACTTATCGAGAGGTTGCAAAGCAGAAGACATTGTTGGAGTTATTGCCATGACAGCGGTACAAGCCCAGGCATAATACGACAATTTCTAATACCTATTGCTTAGTATTGCAAAAACGTATAAAATAGGTAAAGCAAGAAATAAAAATAAGGGCAAGGAGGGATTTATCATGGCAAAGCATATTATTACTGTTAATAAAGCTTCTTTACAGGAAACTGTACATACTGGTGGCTGTGGAGAGTGCCAGACTTGGCAATCAGGTCTGCCAGAAGTAGACCCTAAAGACAGCCCTCTGTCCTAATGGGCAGAGGGCTTGATTTTAAATTGAATGAACCACAAAGGCACAATGCCGCTCGCGCGACACACAAAGGGGAGAAGAAAGAATAAGAATCCTTTGTGTCCTTTGTGTCTTTGTGGTTCAAATTTTTTCGTACAGATAATGCATACAAGAAGCTTTGTAATGTATGAAACTTTATTGCATTTTATAACGATTGGAATTAAAAATAATTAAGTTTAAAGGTGAAGAAATGAATATACATAAGTTTTATTTAAATGGTCTTTATATAATATTGGATATTAATAGTGGGGCTGTCCACGTTGTAGATAAAATGGTTTATGATATGATGGACGTTTTTGACGGTAGTAATGATGAGGCTGTACTTTCAGCATTCTCTGGTCAATATCTTGCTGAAGAAGTAGCAGAGGTTTTGTCAGAACTGCATCAATTAATAGATGAAAATAAATTGTTCTCCAAGATGGTAGAAGTGCCTTTGCATTTTAGTCAAAAACCATTGGTTAAGTCCGTGTGTTTACATGTAGCTCATGACTGTAATTTACGCTGTAATTACTGTTTTGCAGGTACAGGAGATTTTGGACATACTCGCGGTTTAATGAGTAAAGAAGTAGCTGAAAGAGCCGTTGAATTTATTATTGAAAATAGTGGACCGCGGATTAATAGTGAGATTGACTTTTTTGGCGGCGAACCTTTAATGAATATGGATACGGTTCGTCATGCTGTTTCCTATATTCGTCGTCGTGAGACGGAAACAGGCAAGAAATTTAAATTGACGTTAACAACCAATGGTGTACTTTTAAATGATGAGATAAATCAGTATCTAAATGATAATAATATTAGTCTGGTACTTAGCTTAGATGGACGTCGTGAAGTTCATGACAATATGCGCCCATTTGTGAATGGCGCTGGTAGTTATGATATGATCTTGAAAAATGTAACCAAGACTATCGATTCACGGAATGGACAAAATTATTATTTGCGAGGAACCTTTACAGCTCATAATCTGGACTTTGCCGCGGATGTTTTGGATATAGCGGACAAAGGATTTACTCAGCTATCTGTGGAACCTGTTGTGGCCGAGGACTGTGATTATGCCCTTACAGAAGAGCATCTTCCTCAATTGTTTGCCCAATATGATGCCTTGGCACAAGCTTATTTGGAACGTAAACGTAAGGGACAGGGGTTTGAGTTTTTCCATTTTAATCTAGATCTTGATAATGGGCCATGTGTAGCAAAACGCTTAAGTGGTTGCGGTGCAGGTCATGAGTACTTTGCTGTAACTCCTGAGGGAGACTTATATCCTTGTCACCAGTTTGTCGGGCGGGAAGAATTTTTATTAGGTGATGTATTTGAGGGTGTGAAGAATACCCAGCTACCTGACCAGTTTCGCCAGAGTCATGTCTTGAATAAGGCAGAGTGTCGTGATTGTTGGGCGCGTTTTTATTGTAGCGGCGGTTGTCACGCCAATGCAGATTTATTTAATAAGGATATTAATATTCCTTATAAAATTGGCTGCGAATTGCAAAAGAAGCGGTTGGAATGTGCCTTGATGATCCAGGCATTATTAGCATTGGAAAGCGGAAAATAGTAGAGGGGACAATACTATGCAGCGTCTTGCCATACACATAAAAGGTATTGTACAAGGGGTGGGGTTCCGCCCCTTTGTTTATAATCTGGCACAGCGTTATCAATTAACTGGGTGGGTGTTGAATAATTCTCAGGGTGTCCAAATTGAGGCAGAAGGACCTTTCCAGGTAGTTTCTTGTTTCGTAGAACAACTTAGAATTTCTGCACCTCCTCTAGCAGTAGTGGATGAAGTGCTTGTCACTCCATGTAGTCTGCTAGGGGATAAGGAATTCATAATACGGTATAGTTGTGAGCAAGGACAGAAGTCAGCCTGGGTTTCTCCTGACGTAGCTACTTGTCCTGCTTGTCTTAAGGAAATGAATGACCCACGGGATAGACGCTATCGTTATGCTTTTACAAATTGTACAAATTGTGGCCCACGATACAGTATTATTAAAGATGTTCCTTATGATCGAGCTGCTACGACTATGAGTGCATTTCCCATGTGTGTTAGTTGCCAAGCTGAATATAATGATCCGACAAACAGGCGATTTCATGCCCAGCCTAATGCTTGTTCAGCATGCGGCCCTGCCTATAGCTTTCTTACGAAAGCAGGGGAACAGATTCCTTGTGACGTATTCAATGAAACAAGAAGGATGATTGCTGCAGGGCAGATAGTAGCAATCAAAGGCATTGGTGGTTATCACTTGGCTTGTGATGCCCGTCAGGAGCAGGCTGTCAGTGCATTACGCAACCGTAAAATCAGAGAAGATAAACCTTTTGCGGTAATGTGTAGTAGTGTAAAGGTGATAAGACAATTATGTGAAGTGTCTGAAGAGGAAGAGTTGTTGCTGACAAGCAGCGCAAGGCCTATTGTATTGTTAGCAAAAAAGGCTGGTTATGATTTGGCAGAAAGCATTGCTCCGGGTACGAGTTTTCTCGGCGTCATGTTACCTTATTCCCCTGCTCATTGGCTACTGCTAGCAGATGATGATGTATGGGTAATGACAAGCGGTAATGTAAGTGATGAGCCTATTGTGTATCAAGACGAAGAGGCTTTAGATTCTTTGGGAAATATTGCTGATTATTTTCTAATGCATAATCGGGAAATTTTTCAACAATGTGATGACTCAGTAGTAAGAATGGTGAGTAACCAACGACAAATCTTGCGGCGCAGCCGAGGTTTTTCTCCTAAGCCCCTAACAATTTCCCAGGAAATACCGCCTATTTTGGCAGTTGGTGGCGAAGCGAAAAATACCTTTTGTCTGACTCGCGGATCTTTTGTCTTTATGAGTAGTCATATGGGGGATTTAGAAAATCTGACAACCTATCAGGCTTATCTTGCTGCAATTAGTCATTATAAAAGGTTATTTGCAATAGAGCCTACGTTAATTGCCTATGATTTACATCCTGAATATCTAGCTACCAAATATGCATTAGACCTAGCTGTTCCCCAAGTGGGGGTGCAGCATCATCATGCTCATATTGCTTCTGTATTAGCAGAGCATAGGATTGATGAACAGGTAATCGGGGTGGCTTTTGATGGTACTGGTTATGGAGCGGATGGAACGTTGTGGGGGGGAGAATTTTTAGTAGCTGATTACAAGGGCTTTACTCGCCTTGGTCATTGCAAATATTTACCTTTGCCAGGTGGAGCGAAAGCCATAAAAGAACCATGGCGCATGGCAGCCTGGGTGTTATATAATCTATATGGAAAAGAATTTGCTGCTTTTGATATAGAGCTTAGTCGCAATTTACCTTCAGGGTGGCAGTTAATGATGGAGGCAGCTTGTAAAGGGATTAATGCTCCTATCACCTCAAGTGCTGGACGCCTGTTTGATATAGCTGCAGGAATACTGGGTGTTTGTCATGCTATCCACTATGAAGGGCAAGGAGCTATTGAATTGGAGTGGGCAGGGCAAAAGCAATGTGGACAGGTATTGCCGTATACTATTTCTCAAGGACACCCTTATATTTTGGATTTTATGCCAACCTTTGCTGCTATGACGGAGGCTCTTAGACGAGGAATTGGTAGTGATTTTTTAGCAGCCTGTTTTCATGTAACCATAGCGGATGCTACTGTAGCAATGATCAGAAATATTAGGCGGGATACAGGGATACGAAAGGTAGCACTTAGTGGTGGTGTTTGGCAAAATAAGATTGTTTTAGAAAAAGTATTCGGAATGTTGCAACAAGATGGCTTCCTTGTGTATACTAATCAACTTGTTCCGCCAAATGATGGAGGCCTTGCTTTAGGGCAAGCTGTTGTGGCAGGAGCGTGTATAAGAGAGAGGTGATTCTATGTGTTTAGCTGTGCCAGGTAAAATTCTAGATCGGCAAGATATGTTAGCGACTATTGAGGTGGGCGGTGTAACGCGAAAGGTTAGTGTAATGCTTTTGCCTGAGGTTCAGGTAGGGGATTTTGTCTTGATTCATGCAGGATTTGCGGTTCAGGTTATTGATGAAGAAGAAGCGGAG
The DNA here is from genome assembly GCA_029239675.1 of Pelosinus sp. Taxonomy (GTDB): domain Bacteria; phylum Bacillota; class Negativicutes; order DSM-13327; family DSM-13327; genus Pelosinus. The sequence continues at coordinate 15,147 of JARBUM010000072.1, forward strand.
AAAACCTTGGCTCTATTCAAGGAGTTGGAACAATATGCAGACCATGACAAATGAGGAAGTAAAAAGAGCGGCGGATTTCTTTACAAAAGAAATTGCAAAATTAGCTGATGGAAAATCTCTACGCCTAATGGAAGTATGTGGTACCCATACGGTGGCTATTTTTAAGGCTGGGATTCGTCAGCTTTTGCCAGAAAATATCGAGCTAGTTAGTGGACCTGGGTGTCCAGTGTGTGTTACACCAAATGAATATTTAGATACAGCCATTGCCTATAGCAGAAAGTCAGATGTTATTATTACGACCTTTGGGGACATGCTAAAAGTACCTGGTTCTTCCTCTAGTTTAGCCATTGAAAAAGCTCAAGGAGCCGATATTCGTATAGTGTATTCGTCTCTCGAAGCTTTAGAAATTGCTGAAAATCATCCGGATAAAAAAGTGATTTTTCTCGCTGTGGGTTTTGAAACGACAGCTCCCACGGCAGCGGCAGCGATCTTAATGGCGGATGAGGCAAAGCTCACTAATTTTTACGTATTATCAGCTCATAAGTTAGTCCCTCCTGCTCTTCGGGCTTTGCTGACAGCAGGAGACAGTCATGTAGATGGTTTTTTATTGCCTGGTCATGTTAGTGCGATCATTGGGCTAGAACCATATGAGTTTTTAAGTAAGGAATATAACATCCCAGCTGTTATAGCTGGTTTTGAACCTTTGGATATTTTGCAATCTGTATATATATTGCTACAACAAATTCGGTATAAAGCAGCAAAACTGGAAAATCAGTACAGTCGTATTGTTCCGGAGCGTGGGAATCTAGCGGCTTGCAACGTTTTGTCTCAAGTATACCAAGAAGCCGATGCCGTATGGCGAGGGATTGGCGAAATTCCTAAATCAGGTTTGGTAATCCGGAAAAAATACCAGGCATTTGATGCTCGTTTAAACATACCTATAGTAGTAGAGGAGACGAAAGAAGCTAAGGGTTGCCAGTGTGGAAACGTATTGCGAGGGTTACTCCTTCCCACGGATTGTCTCTTGTTTGGAAAAGCTTGTAGACCTGAACATCCCATTGGATCGTGTATGGTGTCTGTGGAAGGTACTTGTGCAGCATGGTATAAGTATGGAGCTGGGAGGTGGCAGGTATGAGTAATGAACGTGTTCAATTAGCTCATGGTAGCGGCGGAAAATTGAGTCATGATTTAATCAACCAAATTATGTGGCCTGCCTTTGCCAATGATATATTGGGAGAGATGCATGACGGAGCCCAATTGAATATAGATGGCTGTCGGTTAGCTTTTTCTACTGATTCGTATGTAGTAAAACCCGTATTTTTTTCTGGTGGCGATATTGGCAAGCTGGCAGTATGTGGTACAGTAAATGATGTAGCGATGAATGGGGCTCTTCCTTTATATTTAAGCGCTGGTTTTGTACTGGAAGAAGGATTTCCCATAAATGATTTGCAACGCATTGTTACCTCGATGCAATTAGCTGCCAAGGAAGCTGGCGTGCATATTGTGACAGGAGATACAAAGGTAGTGGAAAAAGGGGCAGTGGATGGTATTTATATCAATACTGCTGGCATTGGCAAGATCATGGATGGGATTCATATTTCGGGTAAAAATGCATTGCCCGGACAGGATATTATTCTGAGTGGCTTTTTAGGTGAACATGCTTTGGCGGTAATGAGTGAACGACATGGCTTACAGTTTCCCCAAAGCGTAATAAGTGATTGTGCGCCACTAAATGGTTTGATAGAAAATATGTTAAGGGCAGTTCCTAGAATCGCTGTATTAAGGGATCCTACTCGCGGAGGTTTGGCTACTACCTTAAATGAGATTGCTCTGCAATCTAAGGTAGGTATTATGCTGGAGGAAAATAATATACCAGTATCGTCAGCCGTTCAGGCGGCGTGTGATATTCTAGGATTTGATCCCTTGTATTTGGCGAATGAAGGTAAAATGATTGTCTTTGTGGATAAAGAGTTTACAAATCAAGTACTCGATATTATGCAGCGACATGCTTACGGACGTGAGGCTCGGGTCATTGGTAAGGTTGTGAAGGAACCTTGTGGACAGGTTGGATTACGTACCAGGATTGGCGGGGTTAGGTTATTGGATATGTTGGTAGGTGACCAATTGCCGCGGATATGTTGAATATGTTATAGGAGGTGATTCCTATGAACCTAGGTTATGGTCTTAAATTAGAGTTAAACCAAAAGTTAATGATGACCCCGGAACTTCGGCAAGCGATAGCTATTTTGCAACTTTCAGCTCTGGAATTATCAGATATGATAGAACAGGAAATGATGGAAAATCCTGTATTAGAGATAGCAGAAAAAGAGGTTGATGATCCGGAGGTGGATTTAGAACCTCAGAAAGAAAAAGCTCAACTGGATGATTATTTAAATTGGGATGATTATTTTAATCAAGGGATTGATAAGAAATCAGAGTATATGGTAGTTGATGATGAGAAGACTACTGTGGAAAAGTTCATAAAAAATAATGTTTCTTTACATGAACATTTAGAGTTTCAATTACATTTGGCTGTACGGGATGAAGCAACCAAGGTGATAGGACATTATCTCATTGGTTGTATTGATGAAAATGGTTATCTATGTGGTACTCTTTCGGAGGCTGCTGATACATTAGGGACTAAGGAAGAAGTTGTTTTAGAAGTTCTTTCTCTGATTCAAACCTTTGACCCTTTGGGTGTAGGGGCTCGTGATTTAAAAGAATGCTTACTGCTGCAATGTGAGCAAAAAGGCAATTATTCTACATTGGTGAAAGACATTATTTCCCATTACTTACCTGATGTGGCGGCAGGTAAATATAAAGCAATTGCTGAAAAATTAGCATGTAAACCTCAAGAAATACAACAAGCTGTAGATATTATTCGTACTTTTGATCCAAAACCAGGACGGGCATTTGGCAATGAGCAGTGTAGCTACATTGTTGCTGATATGACGGTGGAAAGGGTAAATGGAAAGTATGTTATTATTGTAAATGATACGATTATTCCTAAATTAACCATTAATCCCTATTATCGACGTGTGGCGATGGATGCAGACAGTGAGTCAAAGAAATTTATTGAAGGTCGTCTGAATTCCGCTGTTTGGCTGATCAAGAGCATTGAGCAGCGACGTCGTACTTTATATAATGTGATGGAAGCGATTATTGAATTGCAACAGGACTTTTTTGACAAAGGAGCAAAATTCTTGCGACCTTTAGTTATGAAAAAAGTGGCCGAAAAGATAGAAGTTCATGAATCCACAGTGAGTCGTGCAATTGCTAATAAATATGTGGATACGCCTCATGGATTGGTTAGCTTGCGCAGCTTTTTCACCACAGCTGTTCATAATAGTGAGGGTGGGCAGGATGTGTCTGCAACGAAAGTAAAACAAAAAATTAAAGAATTAATTGCGGGAGAAGATTCTACTGACCCTTTTAGTGATCAAGCTTTGTCAGAAATTCTCTGTGAACATGATATGAAAATTTCTAGACGAACCGTGGCTAAATATCGAGAAGAGCAGGGAATTGCATCCTCTGCTAAACGTAAACGCTATTGAAAGAGTAAGAGACGTAGCTGATAAGGTTGCGTCTTTTGCTCTAGATGAGATATATGTGACCAAATTATGATTTTGTGTATGAAAAAAAGAATGTATGCTATACTTTAACTATTGTAATCTGAATAGGGTCTTCTTTATCGCCCTTGATATACAAGGAGGTTTATAATATGGCAATCGAGTGGGAAATGGCGATTCGTTTATTGCTAGCCAGTTTTTTGGGTGGTTTCATCGGCTATGAAAGAGAGGCCCATCATAAGGCTGCAGGACTTAGAACACATATTCTAGTGTCTATTGGCTCTTGTCTTATCATGATATTATCGATAAAAATATATGCATCGGTACAAGGATATACCAACGCAGATCCCACTAGACTTGCAGCCCAAGTAGTAAGTGGCATTGGTTTTCTCGGCGCAGGTAGTATTATGAAAGAAGGCTCTACGGTGAAAGGGCTTACAACTGCAGCTAGTTTATGGGTAGTATCAGGTGTAGGCTTGGCAGTAGGTAGCGGGTATTACATGGGGGCTTTCATGACTACTGGCTTTGTGTTTTTGACCCTGAGTATTTTATCGCGTATCGAGAAAAAGGACTATCATACGCAAGTGGAACTGGCGATCACGACGATTGATACACCAGGGCAAATCGGGAAAATTGCGTCCATACTTGGCATACATAGCATACAAATACGGAATGTTCAAGTGATTGAGCACAAGGAGTTATTAAAAATCATTTTTATGGTATATGTACCTAGGCAGGTAGAAAGGAATCAGGTGACTGTTGGCCTTTTGAATATTCCTGGAATTACGGGTGTCATATTCGATACGTAAATATCAATAAAATAAAAAAATATGAGGTGTAAGAAATGGCAAATTTGGATGTTCTTAAATATTTAACAAATGGGCCTGTAATTCCAGCAGCCCGAACGATGGAAGATTTTAAAACCGCTTTAACCCATACGATCTCTCCTAGTGTGGTATTGCTGTTTGGCGATATTAATACATTGCCAACGTTGATTTCCCAAGCTAATGAGCATAAAAAACGTATTATATTACATTTAGATTTATTTGATGGTGTTGGCAAGGATAAGGCTGGTATTAAATTTCTAGCACGATTAGGTATCCATGCAATTATCACAACGAAGTCTCATCTATGCCGATTTGCAAGAGAAGAAGGTATGATTGTGGTGCAACGCTTATTTTTAATGGATTCAGATTCATTGCGCACGGGTTTGAATCTAGTCCGTAATTTTAAACCTGATGTCATAGAAGTACTTCCTGGGTCTATACCTGCTAGTGTCGTAGAAGAATTGGTTCGGGAAACAGGCTTACCAATTTTTGCGGGTGGTTTGATACGTACCAAAGAAGATGTAGATCATGCTATAGAGCGGGGTATTTCTGCAATAAGTACCAGTCGCAAAAATTTGTGGGATGATATTATGGTAGTGAATAATTAATAAGGGTACAGAAAAAAGTGAAGCAGTTCTCCCCATTTTCCTTTTGGCTAAAAAAAAGTAAATATACTAAAATATTTAGTATATTTAAGCAGGAATTTTTAATAGAGTATGGAAATATAGTAGTATAGTAAAAAGCAATTTAAATAATAGTTTAAATGCATGCATATGTGAAATGAAAAAATAGTTTTAAAATAATTAAATTTTCAGTAAATTCAGCAGGAGATTTTACTAGAACGTAGAAGTAGAAAATAAAGATATAAAATCTTCTTAATTGTGGGGACCTAAATAAATAGCTTTGGACTAGAGATAAAGAGAAGTCCGTTTATTCCTCTTGCAATATGTATATGGAGGCGTGAATGGAGTTCTCTTTTTTATCTAAATATTTAATGGGAAAGAGTGGTGAAAAAGGGAAAAAAAGAAAAAAAGTGCTAGATGTTTTGTTTTTATCGAAGGAATCTAACAAACATTAAGGAGGAATTGGACTTATGACAAATTTATTTGGTGAATTTTTTGGTACCATGATTCTTTTAACTTTCGGTTGTAGTGTTGTTGCTTGTTGTCTTTTAAAAGACTCTAAAGGTAATGGCGGCGGGTGGATTGTTATTACCACAGGTTGGGCATTGGCTGTATTGATGGGTATATTCGGTGCTGTTGCTACAGGTGCTCCTCAAGCGGATTTGAATCCAGCAGTTACTTTATTCAAAATGTTCCTTGGAGTATACACTCTTCCGCAAGCTATGGCGACTATGGTTGCTGAATTAGCTGGTGGTATTGCTGGTGCGACTCTTTGCTGGTTGTTGTACTTACCACACTGGGAAGTTACTGAAGATAAAGGTTTGAAACTTGCTGTATTTGCAACTGGTCCTGCTATCCGTAATACTTTTGCTAACTTACTTTGCGAAATTATTGCAACTGCCTTCTTGTTAATTGGTATCTTCATCATCTTTAGTAAAGGTGTTATGGGGACTGCTGGTTTTGGTGCTGGCGTTGGTCCTTACATGGTTGCAATGCTGATTTGGGCTCTTGGCTTATGCTTAGGTGGTCCTACTGGTTATGCTTTGAACCCTGCTCGTGACCTTGGTCCTCGTATCGCTCATGCAATTCTTCCTATCCCAGGAAAAGGTGATTCCGACTGGGGTTACTCTTGGATTCCTGTAGTTGGTCCTATGCTTGGTGCTACTCTTGCTTTCGTAGTTTGTAAAGCTGCTGGTATTGTTTAATAATAAGTAAATAGACATTCTTAAGACTAGTTATTTTAAGTCTCAGAGAAAAAGAGAGTTTAAAATAAACCTAAAATTTGAAGGAGTGACTTTTGAAATGACTAAAAAATATGTAATGGCCCTTGATGCAGGAACTACAAGTAACAGAGCAATTATTTTTGATCAAGACTCTAATATTATTGCAGTAGCGCAAAAAGAATTTACGCAAATTTTCCCTAAAGCTGGTTGGGTAGAACATGATGCAGATGAAATCTGGAGCACGCAACTTGAAGTAATGAAACAAGTTGTGCAACAAGCTGGTCTTAGTGCTACTGATATTTCCGCTATTGGTATCACCAATCAACGTGAGACTGCAGTAGTTTGGGATAAAACAACTGGCAGACCTATCTATAATGCGATTGTTTGGCAATCACGTCAAACTATGGACATTTGTAATGATTTAAAAGCAAGAGGCTTAGAAGCTGAATTCAAACAAAAAACAGGTTTAGTAGTAGATGCATACTTCTCAGGTACAAAAGTAAAATGGATTTTGGATCATGTAGAAGGCGCTCATGCTAGAGCTGAAAAATGCGAATTGTTATTTGGTACCATTGATACTTGGCTAATCTGGAAATTGACTGGCGGAAAAGTACATGTTACTGATTACTCCAATGCTTCTCGTACATTAATGTACAATATTCGCGACTTGAAGTGGGATGAAAAACTTCTTGAATACTTAACTGTACCTGCATGCGTACTTCCAGAAGTTAAATCTTCCAGCGAAGTATATGGTCAAACAGATGTTGCTATCTTTGGTGCTTCTGTGCCTATTTCAGGTGCTGCTGGTGACCAACAAGCTGCTTTATTTGGTCAAACTTGCTTCCAACCTGGTATGGCTAAAAACACCTACGGTACTGGTTGCTTCATGTTAATGAACACTGGTAGCAAAGTATATGAGTCCAAAAATGGCTTGTTAACTACTATTGCATGGGGCCTTGACGGCAAAGTGGATTATGCTTTAGAAGGTAGTATCTTCGTAGCTGGTTCTGCTGTTCAGTGGTTACGCGATGGTTTAAGATTATTAGAAGCTGCTCCTGATTCTGAATATATTGCTAAAAAAGTAAAAGATGCTGATGGCGTATATGTAGTACCTGCCTTTGTTGGTCTTGGCGCTCCATATTGGGATATGAAAGCTCGCGGTGCAATTCTTGGATTGACTCGCGGAACTAGCAAATCTCATGTTGTTCGTGCAACTTTGGATTCTATGGCTTATCAAACAAAAGATGTATTGAGTGCAATGGAAGCTGATTCTGGTATTAAATTACAAGCTTTAAAAGTTGATGGCGGTGCTGTTGCTAACAACTTGTTAATGCAATTCCAAGCAGATATTTTAGGCGTTCCAGTTGATCGTCCTAAAGTTACTGAAACTACTGCTCTTGGCGCAGCTTACCTTGCAGGTTTGGCTGTTGGCGTATGGAAAACAAAAGAAGAACTTATTAGCACTTGGCAACTTGATAATCGTTTTGAACCTACTATGGATGCTGCAGAAAGTGCAAAATTATATAAAGGTTGGCAAAAAGCGGTTAAACGCGCTATGGATTGGGAAGATTAAACTCAACCCGAATTTAATAATGGTAAAGGGTTGAGATAAGAGATCCCTTTGTGTTCGGTTAAACGGATACAAAGGGATTACCTTTGCTTATAAATTGGAAAAAAATAACTTGTTATGTTAATTAAAAGAAAAATTATGAACAAGTTGAAAAATAAGGTAGCAAGAAGGAAATTTTTTGATAATGGAGAATTAGAACTGGCTCAGGGGAATGCCCTGTGTAGTAATTGGTGGCGGTGCCACGGGAGTTGGTATTCTGCGGGATTTATGCATGCGGGGAGTAGATGCAATTCTACTTGAACAGCAAGATTTAGCATATGGCACTAGCTCGCGTTATCATGGTCTCTTGCATAGCGGTGGACGTTATGCGGTAAAGGATGCCGAGGCAGGTAAAGAATGTATTGAGGAAAATACAATTTTACGTAAGATCGGTAGACATTGTGTAGAACAAACGGAAGGTTTTTTTGCTCGTACTCATCTAGATGATGAGGCTTTTGAAGGAAAATGGGTAGAAGCATGTGCAAAAGTAGGTATTCCTACCATTCCCATTTCAGTTGAAGAAGCTCTTCGCTTAGAGCCAAACCTAAGTCCCAAAATTAAGTCTGTATACCGGGTGCCAGATGCTGCCATTGATGGTTTCCGCATGGTTTGGCAGAATGTGGCGTCAGCTCGTAAATACGGCGGGCGAGTATTAACGTATACCACAGTTGTTGGTATTGAGCACAGTAATAATCAAGTTGTAGGTATTAAGGTTCGCAACACACTAACAGGTGAAGTCAGCAACATTGCTTGTGATTTTATTATAAGTGCTGCTGGTTCTTGGGCTGGAGAAATTGCTGCTTTGGCAGGAATTACTGTAAATGTGCAGCCTGATAGAGGTACGTTGATTGCGTTTAATCATCGTATTACCAGCCGTATCGTGAATCGTTTGCGTCCTGCTTCTGATGGAGATATTTTTGTTCCTCATGGTTCTATTACCATTCTAGGTACTACTTCTGCGTCAGTTAATAAACCGGATGATACGGTTCCGAATGCAAAAGAAGTAGTGGAACTTATAAATATCGGAGAAGCTTTATTTGAGGACATAAGAAGCTATCGTATGCTTAGAGCCTTTGCAGGAACTCGACCGCTATATAGTGCCGATCCAAATGCGGTAGGTCGTGGTGCTTCCCGTGGCTTTGTGACTCTGGATCATGCTCATGATGGATTGAAAGGTTTTATCAGCGTGGTAGGAGGTAAATTCACCACATATCGCTTGATGGCCGAAAAAGTTACAGATTTAGTATGCAGTTATTTGAATGTGAAGACACCTTGTCGTACAGCGGTGGAAGATCTTGTTGAAGATGCTTCTCCTGCATTGATGGCCAAAGCTCGTTTATACTTCCCAGCCTATGGTGCAGACCTTGCGGCTTCCCGCTTAGGTTCAGAAGGTTTGGAGAAAGTAATTGCTCGTATGCAGGAAAAACCGGAAAAACGTCAATTGTTATGCGAATGTGAAAATGTGACTATGGCTGAAGTTGAAGAAGCAGCTGCAGACAGTACTAGTTATATGATTAGTGATGTTCGTCGTAAGACACGTATGGGTATGGGCACTTGTCAAGGCGCTTTCTGCACATTCCGTAGTGTAGGTGCAGTAGATGCTAATGGCTTGTCATGGGGCAAGGATACCAATGTGTTATTTAAGGAATTCCTACAAGGTCGCTGGAAAGGGATTCGTCCTATTTTATGGGGAAATGTCATGCGTGAAATGGAACTGACCCGGGGTATCTATGAAGGAACTTTAAACATAAATGGAGCGATTGACAATGAGGGAAAATGATATTATAGTAATTGGCGGCGGATTAGCAGGGTTGATGGCTGCGGCTGTAGCAACAAAGCGCGGCAAAAAGGTAACGCTATTGTCTTTAGGATCAGGAACCTTGACAATTGGCGGTGGCATTGTTGATGTGATGGGATATTTAGAAGGTGGCAAAGTTGCTGCTACTCCAAGTGCAGGCTTATTGCAAGTTGGTCCTGAACATCCATACAAAAAAATTGGTCGTCCAGCAATTGAAGAAGCCATTCGATTCTTTAAAGAAATTTGTGAACAAGAAGGCTATCCTTATATGGGAAATTTGGATGAGATGCAATGGGTACCTACTGCAGCTGGCACCGTAAAACCAACTTGCCTGATTCCAAGAACCATGGATACTACAGAACTTAAAAAAGCAGATAAGGTAATGGTGTTAGGTTTTGAATCATTAAAGGATTTTTATCCTAACTTAATTGCTAAAAACTTTAAGAAGATTCCAGGCTTTGCGCAAAAAGAATATGAAACTGTGATGATTGATCCTAAACTGGCAGAAGGTCGTGATGTTACTGCTTTGGATGTGGCTCGTTGGTTAGATACAGAGGAAGGCCTTGCCAACTGCATTGAAAAAATGCGTAAGGTAATTAAGCCTGGTGATGTAGTCATTATTCCACCTGTGTTAGGAACGCGTCCTAATTACCTTGTAGCAGAGCGTTTAGAACAAGCTCTAGGCTGTCATTTTGTTGAAACTGCGGCTGTACCTCCTTCTATTACTGGTTTCCGTTTGCGCACCATGTTAGTAAAGTATCTGAAAAAGATTGGTGTACGGATGATAGAACAAGCTACTGTAGCTAAATCGATAGTAGAAGATGGTAAATGTGTAGCAGTCATTACAGAAGGTGTAGATCGAGAACGTACCTATTATGCTAAATCATTTATTTTAGCAAATGGTGGTTTCTATGGCGGTGGTTTGCTTGCAGAGCCAGGTAAGGTAATTGAACCTATTTTCAACTTGCCAGTAGAGGCTCCGTCAGATCATGAATTGTGGGCGAATTATTCTTTATTCTCTAATGAAGCACAGCCGTTTGCAAAACTTGGTTTAGATGTTGACGAAAAAATGCGTCCTCTTGATGCCAACGGCAACGTGCTTATCAATAACGTCTTTGTTGCGGGACGTAATCTGCGAGGCTATGATTACTCTTTTGAGAAATCAGGGAATGGTGTAGCAATTGCGTCAGGTTATCAAGCGGCTATGTCAGTGTAAGGGGAGAAAAAATAATGAAGAAACATCATAATAATC
>JARBUM010000073.1 GCA_029239675.1 Pelosinus sp.
ACCCTTGATTATTTCAGGGAGGTTCGTTAAAATGCATTTAGATGGAAAAGTAGCAATCGTTACTGGAGCGTCTCGAGGAATTGGCCGTTCCGTAGCCATCGAGCTAGCGAAGCTCGGAGCCAAAATTGTAATTAATTATGCCGGCAACGCAGTTGCAGCTGATGAAGTTAAGAATACTATTGTGGCTGCTGGTGGTGAAGCAATTGTTGTAAAAGCAGATGTTGGTAATGTTGACGCTGTAGATGCAATGGTTAAAGAAACAATCGATACATTTGGGAAAATTGATATTTTAGTAAATAATGCTGGAATTACCCGTGACAATCTTTTAATGCGAATGAAAGAAGACGATTGGGATGCAGTTATGAATATCAATTTAAAAGGTGTTTTTGTTTGTACCAAAGCAGTTTCACGTATCATGATGAAACAACGCGCTGGCAAAATTATTAATATGACCTCTGTAGTCGGTGTTATGGGAAATGCAGGTCAAGCGAATTATGCTGCCGCTAAAGCGGGAGTCATCGGATTTACTAAGTCCATGGCTAAAGAATTATCATCAAGAGGAATTACTGTAAATGCAATTGCTCCAGGATATATTAGTACTGATATGACTGCCGTTTTATCTGAACAAGTTAAGAAAGATTTAGCAGAAAAAATACCTGTCGGAAGATTAGGTAATCCTGAAGATGTTGCAGCTGCTGTAGCATTCTTAGCGTCTGACCTAGCCAATTATATTACAGGTCAAACTTTGAATGTTGATGGTGGTATGTTAATGTAAATTGAATGCCTTTTGAAAGGAGGTGAATATCGTGACAACATTTGACAAAGTTAAACAAATTTCAGTAGAACAACTTGGTGTTGATGATGCTGACGTTACTATGGATTCTACTTTTATCGATGATTTAGGTGCTGACTCTCTTGACATCGTTGAGTTAATTATGGCCTTTGAAGAGGAATTTAACATTGAGATTCCTGATGAAATAGCTGAAAAAATTAAAGCTGTAAAAGATGCTGTAGAATACATAGAAAAAGAAAAGCAAGGTTAATTTTCTAGTATTAAAAGTAGAAAGTCCCGTGAAATATTGATTTTTCGCGGGACTTTCTTAAAAAGATAATGTCCTAGCGAATGGAGGAGTTATAACTTGAAACTTCCAGAACTTAAAATAGGCAACTTAGTAGCAAAAATACCCATTATACAAGGTGGTATGGCAATTCGAATTTCTACAGCTCCTTTAGCAGCAGCTGTAGGTGAAGCTGGCGGCATTGGACTAATTGCTGCTTCAGGCATGAGTTTTGATGAATTGCGTAAGGAAATTCGTTTAGCCCGTTCACTTACTAGTAAAGGAATCATTGGAATCAATGCAATGGTTGCAGCACGTGAATTTGCCGGTCTTGTAAAAACTGCAATTGATGAAGGCATTGATCTAGTAGTTGCAGGTGCTGGTTTCTCACGAGATATGTTTAGTTTAGGCAAAGAGTCGGGTACACCTATTGTACCAATTGTTTCTTCTGCCAAATTAGCTAGAATATCTGAAACATTAGGAGCTTCTGCTGTAATTGTTGAAGGTAAAGAAGCTGGTGGACATCTGGGTACAGATCAACCCTTACATGCATTGCTTCCTGGCATAAAAAACGCAGTCAAAATACCAGTTATTGGTGCTGGTGGCATTATTAGCGGCAAAGATATTGTCGATACAATGATGCTTGGTGCAGATGGTGTGCAAATGGGAACTCGATTTGCTGCCAGTGAGGAATCAAATGCTGCGCCTGCTTTAAAAGAATTTTATCTAAAAGCGAAGCATGAAGATATTGTTTTAATTAACAGTCCAGTAGGATTACCTGGTCGTGCTTTGAAAAATCCATTTGCTGAGAAAATTATTGGAAGTACTGCACCTGTTCCTGAGAGTTGTGATGGATGTTTAAAACATTGTGCAAAAAACTTTTGCATTATTAAAGCATTAATTCGCGCTCAACAGGGTGATGTAGAAACTGGATTAGTATTTACCGGTGAGTACATTCATAAGATAGATGAAATACTACCTGTTAAAGAAATTTTCAATAGACTTCTTGCAGAGGTTGAGCTTATAAATTAACGTGAGGTGATTCCGTTTGAAAAAACGAGTTGTGGTAACAGGATTAGGTGCTGTAACGCCTATAGGAATTGGTAAAGATGAATTCTGGCAGTCTCTTTTAGCTGGTAAATCTGGTATTGGTAAAATCACTCGTTTTGATGCTAGTGAATATACTACGCAGATTGCTGGTGAGGTTAAAGATTTTGAACCCGCAAAGTATATCGATAAAAAAGAAGCGAAACGTATGGATCGCTTTACCCAATTTGCTGTTGCTGCTAGCAAAATGGCATTTGATGATTCAGGAATTAACTTAGAAACTGAAGATCGTACTCGTATCGGTACAATGATCGGTACTGGTATTGGTGGTATGGATACATTAAATGAGCAATATCATAATTTATTTGATAAAGGTCCAAACCGTATAAGTCCATTTTTTATTCCAATGATGATTGGCAACATGGCAGCTGGACAGACTTCTATCACCTTTGGTTTGCAAGGTCCATGTAGTTGCGTAACCACTGCTTGTGCAACAGGAACCAATGCAATTGGTGATGCTTTTAAAGTAATTCAACGTGGTGATGCAGATGTAATGGTGGCTGGTGGTACTGAAGCTGCTATTTCTCCTATTGCAGTAGCTGGTTTTTGCTCCATGAAAGCCTTATCAACGCGTAATGATGAACCGGAAAAGGCTTCACGCCCTTTTGACAAAGATCGTAATGGTTTTGTAATGGGCGAAGGTGCTGGTGTAGTTATTCTTGAATCTTTAGAACATGCAGTAGCCAGAGGTGCACATATTTACGCAGAAGTCATCGGCTATGGTTTTAATGCTGATGCTTATCATATTACTGCACCAGCCCCTGAAGGAGCACAAGCAGCAAAATGTATGGAGATGGCTCTTAAAGATGCTGGTATTGCTCCAGAATCCGTCAATTACATTAATGCTCATGGTACTTCTACTCCCCTTAATGACAAAAATGAAACGTTGGCAATAAAATCGTTGTTTGGTGATCATGCTTATAAATTGGCTGTGAGCTCTATCAAATCTATGACTGGTCATCTGCTTGGTGCTGCAGGTGGTATTGAATGTATCGCTACTGTTTTAACGTTGGAAAATGATCTGATTCCTCCTACAATCAATTGTGATGAACCAGATGAAGGAATGGATCTGGATTATGTTCCTCATACATCTCGTAAGCAAGTAGTAAACGTAGCATTATCTAATTCTTTAGGTTTTGGTGGGCATAATGCAACTATCTTATTAAAAAAATTCAAAGATTAATACGATATGACTGAGATGCTTACTAGAAAAAGAATAGATGCATTATCAAATTTATCTAATAAATTAGGTGTGCAATTTACTGATATCAGTTTATTACACCAAGCCCTTACTCATACTTCTTATGCGAATGAATGTAAAAAGACAATTATTTCTCATAATGAACGATTGGAATTTTTAGGTGATGCTGTATTGGATCTGATTGTTAGTGAATATTTATTTCGCCAATTTAATCATCTTCCTGAGGGAGAACTGACAAAGGCACGAGCAGTAATTGTATGCGAGCCTACTTTGGCTCGTTGTGCTGCAGAGCTTGGAATTGGAGAATATTTATTTTTAGGAAAAGGCGAGGCTGCCTCAGGTGGCCGCGAACGTGTTTCAATTTTGGCAGACTCATTCGAAGCTGTGATTGGTGCTATATACTTAGATAATGGCTTTCTTCATGTTTCCAATTTTGTATTAAATCAGCTTCAAGCTGATTTACGCTTAATTGCCCGGGGTGAGTACGTGAAGGATTACAAAACAGTATTACAAGAAGTCGTTCAGAAAAAAAATGATAGTAAAATTATTTATGAGGTTGTCTCTGAAAATGGCCCTGATCACAATAAGTTATTTGAAGTAATTGTCTTAGTGAATACTGATTTATTTGGCAAGGGACTAGGGAAAAGCAAAAAAGAAGCTGAGCAATATGCTGCAAAACAGGCATTAGTAAAGCTAGGAATTATAAATAATAATTAATATAGGCGACCGTTAGGTCGTCTTTATTAATTACTATTTATAATAATTATAGATAATTTAGAAGAATAACAGTTGCTTGTTATGAGAATAAGGAGAGCTTATGAAGCATTATATTATACCTATATTTATTCCTCATTATGGCTGTATACATAGTTGTGTTTTTTGCAATCAACGAAAAATTACAGGTAGAGATAACCCTGTGAGGTTTCAAGAAGTAGCAACCATTATTGATGAACACTTAGCAAGGATTACAGAAAAAAGATATATAGAAGTAGCTTTTTATGGTGGTAGTTTTACAGCATTACCTCTTAAAATGCAGTCTGAATTACTAGAACCAGCACATAAGGCTTTAACCGACGGTAAAATTCACAATATTCGCCTCTCGACTCGTCCTGATTGTATTACTCGTGAAATTGTAGATAACCTTATTAAATATGGAGTTTCCACTATAGAATTAGGAGTACAATCTCTGGATAATAAAGTGTTAGAAGCGAGTGCTCGAGGGCATCATTCTCAGGATGTCTTTCAAGCAATTTCCATTATAAAAAAAATGAATTTACGATGTGGTCTTCAACTAATGCCAGGTTTGCCTTTAGAAGATTGGCAAAGTCTTATTCATACTGCATATGATGTAATAAAACTTGCTCCAGATTTTGTTCGAATTTATCCTACGCTAGTAATTGCCAATACTAAGCTAGCAAAAATGTATCAAGAAGGACATTATGAAGCTTTATCTTTAACCGCTGGAGTCGTTCGTGGGGCGTTTTTGAAATTGCTGTTTGCCCACTATGAAATATCTACGATTCGCACTGGCTTACAAGCTACAGAAGAATTAGATAAAGGTAATATTGTCTTGGGTGGTCCATATCACCCTGCTTTCGGTGAAATGGTAGACTCTTATATTTTTTATATTATGTTAGTCCATTGTGTTGAATCTATCCTTCTATCACATCAAACAGATGATATCATAATTCATCATCATTCTCGTGATACGTCTAAGATTAGAGGCATATACAATGAGAATATAAAAAAAATAAAAAATCTTTATGGAATTGAGACTCTCATTTTAATACCAGATGGCTTTACTAAAGATGAATTACTAGTTGAGTATAAAAATCTAAGTTATGTAATTAATAAGAAAATGTTATTTTATATTTAATTACAAAAAAGGAATTTATAGGAAAATTCTAGAATATTATATACTGTAATAAGTCCTGATACCAAGAGGAGGTTAGCTAATGGATGTGCTTAAAGTATCTGCACAATCAAATCCTAAATCTGTAGCAGGTGCCTTAGCTGCAGTGTTAAGAGACAAAGGTTCTGCCGAAGTCCAAGCAGTAGGTGCTGGCGCAGTGAATCAAGCTATTAAAGCAGTTGCTATTGCTCGAGGCTTTGTTGCGCCCAATGGTATTAATTTAATTGCGATTCCCGCTTTTGCCGAGATTATCATCGATGGAGAACAACGTACTGCGATTCGTTTTATTGTAGAGCCACGATAAAAATTACTAATGCTAAATTCCTAAATGTAATCAGGAACCCTGATGAGTTAATGAGAATGGAAATTAATATTACTTTAATTTCGTAAATAGACCTGTTTGCTAAGCAAACAGGTTTTTTACTTAAGTTTTGTTGTATAAACAACCAACGCATGGTAAAATTTTAAGGTTAGATAAATTGATTATAATAATATTGTGTGGTGATGTAGCTTGCTATTACGTAGACTAGAAGCCTATGGCTTTAAATCCTTTGCAGATAAAACAGAATTAGAGTTTGGCAGTGGTATTACTGCCATTGTAGGTCCGAATGGTAGTGGTAAAAGTAATATCTCAGATGCGATTCGCTGGGTCCTTGGTGAACAGAGTATTCGTAATTTACGCGGTACTAAGATGGAAGATGTAATATTTGCTGGTAGTTTAGGTCGCAGACCCTTAGGAGCAGCTGAGGTCTCTGTAGTATTTGATAATACTGATGGTACGTTACCCTTAGATTTTAGTGAAGTAATCATTACCCGGCGGGTATTTCGTTCAGGAGATAGCGAATATTTCATTAATAAGGCAGCATGTCGTTTAAAAGACATTTATGAGTTATTAGCTGATACAGGTCTAGGCCGGGATGCTATGACTGTCATTGGACAAAATAAAGTAGACGAGGTATTAAATAGCAAGCCAGAGGAACGCCGTTTACTATTCGAAGAGTCAGCTGGAATTTCAAAATATAAACAACGCAAAAAAGAGGCCTTGCGCAAATTAGAAGATACCACCCAAAATCTGATTCGAGTATCAGATATAACAAATGAAATCGAAGATCAACTTATTCCACTAAAAGAAAGTGCTGAAAAAACGAAACGGTATAATACCCTTAAGTCAGAGCTAACCTCTTGCCAGGTAACATTACTCTTAAACACATTAGAAAAGTCCGAAAAAATAATAGAAAGTGCTAGTTTGCAAAAAAATCATTTAAGCGAAAATGAACTTACAGTTAGCACCAATTTAAGTTTAAAAGAAACAGATAAAGAAAAATTAACAACCGAATTAATACAAGTAGAAGAAAGATTAGCTTCTTATACGACTTTTATTAATGAGGCGGACACAGAATTAGAAAGAATTCACGGCAAAGTTGCGGTATTGGAAGAAAGAATTATTCAAGGTAAACGTAATCAAGATCGTATCAATGATGAACAGCTCCGTGTAGATAAACAAAAAAATGAACTTGAAAAAAAGAATAGTGAAGTGAATGAAATTCTTGTTGAAAAAAAGAATTTCACTGAAAATCTCCAACAAATCTTAGCTGATAAGAATTTACTATATGAAAATATTGTTACAAATTTAGAACAAGCAGAAAGGCAATTAGAATCTAGCAAAGATAAAACTCTTATTTTTTTACAAGAAATCGTTGAAGAGCGAAATAAACTGTTGACGCTTAAAAACGATATCGCAAGAATAGAAACACGTGAACTTAATTTTGATCAAGAATGTCAAGAATACTACAACCAGTTACAGCAAACTGAATCAGCCTATACTGCTATCTTAGCGGAACAAGAAGCAATACAAAGTAAGATTATGCAGTTACATCAAGAAAACAGCACCTTACATATAAAGAAAAAAGGTACTGAGGATAACTTGCAACAATTTTTGCAACAAGAAAAACAACTGTCTACTCAAGTAAATGAATTACAATCCCGTTTTAAAATATTATCGAATATGCAAAATGAATACGAAGGTTTTGCCCGTGGAATCAAAAGTGTTCTAAAAAGTAATGCTAATTGGCATAGTGGCATTTGTGGGGCAGTAGCCCAAACTATCACCGTACCCGATGAATATGTAACAGCGATTGAAATTGCATTAGGCGGCGCATTACAACACATTATTACGGAAAATTCCGAAGTCGCTAAGCAAGCCATGCATTTTTTAAAGACTGAGCGTTTAGGACGAGCTACTTTTCTGCCTTTAAATACAATTAAGCCCTTTAAACCTAGAGAAGCAGAAGTGGCTGCGGCAAAAATGAATGGGTCATTAGGATTTGCTTCTGATCTTGTTACCTGTGATTCACGCTATCGTAAGGTAATAGACTTTTTATTAGGTCGTACCATTATTGCAAAAAATATTGATATTGCTCTTGTGATTGCCAAACAATCTGCATTTTCTATAAAAATAGTTACACTAGATGGAGAAATATTAAATCCAGGCGGTTCAATGACAGGTGGTAGCACCAGTAAACGAGAAGCTGGTTTACTGGGTCGTAATAACGAAATAGCAGCAATTAAATCCAATGTAAATGCTGCGACACATAGCCTAGTTACCATACAAGAAAAGGTGGCGTCCGTTAACACCGAACTGTCACTAATCAATAATGAATTGTTCTCCATGCAAAAAGAACTTCAACAAATTGAAGTTCGGCAAGCTGAAATTACTGTTCATACCGAAAAAATACACTTTGATAAAAAACGCCTTACTTCATCAATTACAAATATCAATGATGAGAAAACTACATGTGCTCAGGAAAAAGAGCAGTTACTTATGGTCTTGTCCCAATGTAAGACTACGATTGCTTCCCTAGAAAACCGTGATAATCAACACAAACAAAACATTGCTCTTGAACAGCAAAAATGTAAAGATTTACAAGCTTCTAAAGACATCTTACAAGCTAGTCTAACAGATCTTAAAATCGATATTACAACAACGCAACAAGAAATTACAGCGTTTATGACCAATTATGAGCAATCTGAAGAATCTAAGCAGTTATTGCAAAACCAGTTACAAAGCTTACTAGATGAAAGCACTAAGCTTGCTGGACAAATCCTAGAAGCTAATCAAGAATTAGTAGACACGTCAACCAAATATCAAATACTAACTTAAAAAAAGATCAACTATGAACAGCATCATAAAACTACATACGGAACAAAGCTTAATCTTTTAAACAATTTACAACACCTTGACAAAGAATTAAAAGATCTAAGACGTAGTCACCATGAAGTACAAGCACGTCTACATGAAAGTGAACTCTTAGCTACTAAATATAGCTTTGAAGTTACACGTTCCTTGGAACAGTTAGAACAACAATTTTGTCTTACTGTCGACCAAGCTAAGGAACTTTGTCGCGCTGAAAGCTTAGATACAATTAAAAGCTTAATAAAAAATTTAGAGAATGAAATTACAATACTGGGTCCGGTAAATCATGGTGCAGTTGAGGATTATATTCGCTTACAAGAAAGATGTGACTTTCTAAGAAATCAATACCAAGATTTAATGTCTGCTAAAGAATATTTAGTGTCCATCATTGCTGATATTGATAGCACAATGTCAACAAAGTTTATAAATGCTTTCACTAAAATTAATGAGCACTTTGGTGATATTTTTTCTCGCTTATTTGGCGGTGGCCAAGCTCAGTTAAAGTTAGTAGATCCTGAAAGCATTTTAACTACAGGTATTGAAATTATTGTACAACCACCTGGGAAGAAAATGCAAAATTTAATATTATTATCAGGCGGAGAGCGAGCCCTTACAGTCATTGCCTTATTATTTTCTTTTTTAGCTTATCGTCCTGCCCCATTTATTGTGGTGGATGAGATAGATGCACCTTTAGATGAAGCAAATATAGATCGCTTACGTGAATTTTTACAAGATTATGCCAGACATACCCAATTTATCGTTGTTACTCATCGTAAAGGAACGATGGAAGCTGCTGATATTATACATGGAATTACCATGGAACAATCAGGAATTTCGCGTTTAGTTTCCGTTAAATTAGTGGATGAAGTAAAGTAGTTTTAAAAGTGGAGGAATTTAAATATGGGTTTTTTTGATAAATTGAAGGCTGGTTTGGAAAAAACCAGAAAGAATTTTACAGAGAAAATAGAACAATTGGTAGTTGGCTATGCTACAATTGATGACGAATTTCTTGATGACCTAGAGGCCGTATTATTATCAGCGGATGTTGGCGTTAAAACAACTTCTAAATTAATGTCTGATATAAAAAAAGGGATCAAGAGTAAAGAAATTAATGGTCCCGAAGATTTAAAGCCTTTTTTGCAAAACAAAATTAGTGCAATGTTATCAGAAGATACTAGCGAAGTTAAACTTGCTGTTACTCCACCGACTGTAATTGTTGTAGTTGGTGTGAATGGGGTAGGCAAGACGACTACCATTGGAAAATTGGGTCAATATTATAAAGAGCAAGGTTATAAGGTGATGTTAGCAGCAGCAGATACTTTTCGTGCTGCTGCCATCGATCAATTAGAAATATGGGGAACAAGAACAGGTGCTGAAATTATTAAACATAAAGAAGGTTCTGATCCTGCCGCTGTAGCATTTGATGCTGTACAGTCCGCCAAAGCTAAAAAAGTTGATATTGTTATTATTGATACAGCAGGACGATTGCACACTAAATCTAATTTAATGGAGGAATTAAAAAAAATCGGTAGAGTCACTAGCCGAGAAATTCCCGATGCCCCTCATGAAACGTTACTGGTCCTCGATGCCACAACAGGACAAAATGCCATTAATCAAGCTAAATTGTTCGGTGAGGCCGTACCATTAACAGGTATTGTGCTCACTAAGTTGGATGGTACCGCAAAAGGCGGAGTTGTCATAGGTATTAAAGCTGAGCTTAATGTACCTGTAAAATGGATTGGAGTCGGAGAAGCAGCTAGCGATTTACGTCCATTTGTACCTCAAGAATTTGCAGAGGCATTATTTGGTGACAAGTAAAAACACTTGACACCAGTTTTCCTTTGTTTTATAATGTGATCTGTAAAGTATTTTTCCTTGTCAGGTAAGAGGTGATTGCAGATGTTAGATAAAGTATTGCGTATTATTTTACTCTTTGATTTTTATGGTGCTTTATTAACAAAGAAGCAACAGCTTACTTTAGAAATGCATTACCTAAGTGATTTGTCTTTGGCTGAAATTGCCGATGAACTTGGAGTAACAAGACAAGCCGTCCATGATATTTTAAAACGAGCTGAACAAGTACTTACAGAATATGAAGAAAAGCTTAAGTTTGTTGAAAGACGCCAACGCGAACAACAGACTATGCAACATATATATGAATTGATAGTTGAGTTGCCAAAAGAGGTACAACAAATACCTCAGCTACATTTGGCACTACAAGAATTGAATTGTTTATTAGACTATTCAAAAGAGGTGTAGTATGGTTTTTGAAGGGTTAGCTGATAAATTACAGGAAACATTTAAAAAATTGCGAGGTAGAGGCAAGTTATCAGAAACAGATATTAATGAAGCCATGCGTGAAGTACGAATGGCACTATTAGAAGCTGATGTTAACTTCAAAGTTGTTAAAGATTTTATCGCAAAAATAAAAGAAAAAGCTATTGGTCAAGAGGTTATGCAAAGCTTAACACCTGCCCAATTTGTAGTGAAAATAGTTAATGATGAGTTAACAGCTCTTATGGGTGGTACTCAAAGTCGTATTACCGTTTCTTCGCGACCACCAACTATCATTATGCTAGTTGGATTGCAAGGTGCTGGTAAGACAACGACTGCAGGTAAATTGGCTCATCTACTTAAAAAACAAAGTAAACGTCCTTTATTAGTAGCAGCGGATATATACCGTCCTGCCGCTATAAAACAGTTGCAGGTTCTTGGTGGGCAATTAGATATACCGGTTTTCACGATTGAAGACTGCAAAGACGCCGTACTTATTGCACAAAAAGCGGTCGAATATGCTACTTCTTATGCTAGAGATACAGTGATTATTGATACTGCTGGTCGCTTACACATTAATGAAGACCTGATGCAGGAATTGAAGTCAATAAAAACCAAAGTAAAACCACACGAAATACTGTTAGTGGTTGACGCCATGACGGGACAAGATTCCGTTACGGTGGCAGAATCCTTTAATAAAGATTTAGGATTAGATGGTGTTATTCTTACCAAACTTGATGGTGATGCACGTGGTGGTGCCGCTTTATCCATAAAAGCCGTTACTGGTTGCCCCATTAAATTTACAGGCATGGGTGAAAAACTAGATGCCCTTGAAATTTTCCATCCAGATCGTATGGCCTCCCGCATCTTGGGGATGGGCGATGTACTTAGCCTAATTGAAAAAGCAGGTACTTCCATTGATTTGGAACAAGCCAAAGAGATGGAAAAAAAATTACGTAAAGATGATTTTAATTTAGATGATTTTTTGAGCCAATTACAGCAAGTACGAAAATTAGGTCCTCTTGACCAAATTTTAGGTATGTTACCTGGCATGGGCGATTTAAAGAAATTAAAAGATGTAGAAATTGATGAAAAAGAATTAACGCGTACAGAAGCTATCATACATTCTATGACTAAGAAAGAACGTCGTGATGCATCTCTTATTAACGGTAGTCGCCGTAAGCGTATTGCTATTGGTAGTGGAACTAGAGTACAAGACGTTAATAAATTACTCAAACAATTTGCCGAAGCAAAAAAAATGATGAAACGTTTTCAAGATATGCAGAAAAGTGGTAAGAAATCCTTTGGTGGGTTTAAATTACCCTTTATGAAATAATTTTAAAATGGATATTCTATGAAGGAGGTGATTTTTGTGGCAGTAAAAATTCGTTTAATGCGTATGGGTGCGAAGAAAAACCCTTTCTACCGTGTAGTTGTGG
>JARBUM010000249.1 GCA_029239675.1 Pelosinus sp.
CCCACTTGTATAAGCAGGGATCATAAATCTTTGATTTATTGATCATCGCTTACACAGCGTGCAAGTGGGAGTCTTAGAGTTGTTAGTCATCGGATAAATCTGCTTACATTAACGTAATAGTATCTGAAAATAGGAAATAAAAAAACATTTAGAAACTATTCTAAATGTTTTGTAAGTAAAGAAAACTTCGTTATTCATTTCACATGCTGAAAATAAACTGATTCCGTTCATTTCTATAGATGAATGTACTTATATAAATGGCTAGGTCTACCGGTCGATCCATATTCAATTTCCAGTTTTACCTCTTGAATCGATACCAAATATTCTAGATATCTTCTTGCAGTTACTCTTGAAACCCCTATTTGTTCCGCCACCGCTTCACTTGTTACCGCCTGCTCACGATTCGCTCTAACAAAATTTCGAATTCTTTCTAAGGTATTTTTGTGTAGGCCTTTTTGCAGCGTGTAGTCTAGAATATTCTCTTGTTTGCTTGTAATCTTATCAATATCTTCTTGCTCAATTTGGTTTTTCTTGTGTAATAATTGGTGGCGTAATAAATAATTATTTAGTGACCGTTTTAATCTTTCAAATTCAAAAGGCTTAATTAAATAGTCTACCGCCCCTAGCTTTAAGACCTCATCAATATTTTCTGTTTCCCGCGCTGCTGTGACTAATATTACGTCTATCTTAATGGATTGTTTTCTTAATTCCTTTAAAAAGCTAATACCGTCTAGTTTGGGCATATAAATATCAAGAATAATTAAATCTATAGCTGAATTTCTCACATATCCCAATGCTTCATCTCCGTTTCGTGCTATGGCAATTACATGAAACCCATTTACACTTTCCACATACCGCTTATTCAACTGAGCTACCATAGGATCATCCTCAACGATGAGCACTGTAATCAATTTCTCTCCCCCTTTGGTATATTGACCTTGAATTTTGTTTCTTGTCCATAGATTGATGATACCTCAATTTGTCCTCCTAGACTGTCAATTGCTTCCTTTACCAGTGCTAACCCTACACCTCGACTACTCTCTTTGGTCGTAAAGCCTCTATTAAAAATGAAAGACAGATCTTCTTTACGAATACCTATACCATTATCTTTTACCTCTATTACTATTTGCTCTTCTGATTCCTTCAGCTTTAATTTGACCATCTTTTCTACTTTATCGCTTTGTTTTACTGCGTCCATGGCATTCTCTAGCAAGTTCCCAATAATCATCACAAGGGTACTGCTGTGAATTCTTCCCATTTTTTTTTCTAATGTGGACTCCAAATCTATCTTCATGCCTATCCCTAATTCTTTTGCACGACTAAATTTGCCTAAAATCAAACCTGCTACGGTTGGATCTTTAATCTTATTCATGACCAGACTAATAATTTGCTGTTGCCGTTCTGTTTCACTAATAATATATCGTTTGGCCTCTTCTAGTTCTCCCACTTGTATTAGTCCCAAAATAACATGCATCTTATTCATAAATTCATGGGTATTGGCTCGTAATGCATCAACAATCTGTTTTATTCCTGTTACTTCTTCTGCCAATTTCGTAACCATAGTTTTGTCTCTAAAAGTAGCAATGACGCCTACAAATTTATCCCCATCTACAATTGGGATTCTATTGGTTATGATAATTGTGTCATTCAAAGCTTGCTCTCGATCATATTCAGCAATCCCTGTCTCTAAAACTTCTGGCAATCTACTTGTAGGAAATATATCTAGTATATTCCTGCCCATAATATTTTCTTCTTTTATCTGAAGTAACTTGATTGCAGAGTCATTTACAAGGGTAATGTTTGAATGCTCATCGATGGCAATGATTCCTTCATGGATTGCATCGAGCATCCCCTTTTTTTCAATGTACAATTTTAGTATCTCTTCAGGCTCCAAGCCTAAGAGTTTTTTCTTGATGTTTCGTGACAATAAAAACGCTCCTGCTGTTCCTATAGATAAGCCTACCAGTGAGGAAAAAAATACGATCACCATGCTTTGCTTTTTCACATGTTGAACCGTCTGGGTTAAAGTACCTGCCATGACAAATCCAACTTGATCACCTTTTTGGTCATAGACAGGAACAAATGCTCTAATTGCTCTCCCCAATGTCCCAGTAGCTTCCGATATATATGTATCTCCGTTTTTCAGCACATTGTGGTCGTCTCCTCCCACAAACCGTTTTCCGATTCTATCACGATTGGGATGGGCATGTCGGATTCCCTTCATATCTGCCACAACGATGATCTCCACTTTCGATGTGTTCTCTAATATTCTCTCCACAAAGTTTTGGAGTACATCATCCTTTGCCTTATTGCTTAAACTATTTACAACAACAGGAGTGGTCGCTATAATCTGAGCTACATTCATGATGCTGGTTTCTATCTCCTTTTGAACGTTCCCTATCACCCATTGTGTTGTAAATGAAATAGTTATTGCGATAGACACAAATATTATAATGAATGTCAGCATCATTATCTTCGTTTGCAGATTTAGCCGTATTTTACCCATATTCAATCTCCTTAATCATGCTAAATGTGTTTTCATTATATCATGTTTACTTCTTTATTCTTTAATGGCTTTAGAAGTCCTTCTCAGAATTATAATTTCCTATATGTAAATAAAACTGCCTCTATTGCTAGAGGCAGTCTTCCCTTGACACACTAGTGACAATGCTTCTTTTTTGATTTATCCCACATTGGGATAAACCCATTTTCTTCGAGCTTCTGATAACGTTTTTCCAACCGAGAGATGATCT